>JAPLVI010000166.1 GCA_026397195.1 Candidatus Berkelbacteria bacterium
ACATCAATCTAATTTTTAAACTTAAAATCTGATAAAATATAGACATGCAAAAAGATGAGGGAAAATTTGACTCCTGGAGAGAAAATCTGCCAAATGAGGGCGCTCAAAATTCGGGCCCTAAGTTTGAACAGGGCAAATCGGTTGATGGGATGCAGGGAGCACCAATGAATCAACCAGAGGGCCCTCAAAACACCAGGGAAAAGCAACCAACAGAGACGGATGTTTCAAAAGAAGGGTTTGCTTTAGAAAAAGAAAACCAGTCAAATCAAAATTTCCAATCTCAGACACCTCCTGACGTAACTCAAGAACCGCAACCAACCCCTCCTCCCTCTAATCAACAAACAAAAGAAGAAACAACCACCCCCCCTCCGACAGAACCTAAACCCGCTACTCCCTCTCCAACCCCAGCGCCCAAAAAAGGTTTTCCCGGGTGGCTTAAGGTGATACTTTTAATTATTTTGGCGCTAATTATCATTGGCGCAGCCTATCTTCTTGTTTTCTACAAGAGCACACTCGATGTTTCGGTTAGCGCCCCAGGTGCTAAAATCACGCTTGATAATAAATCTGCGACCGCCGGAACAAATAAAATAAAGCCGGGAAAATACGACCTTAAAATCGAAAAAGAAGGTTTTGCCCCCTATATTAAAAAAGTCGAGGTAAAATATTTTAAAAAGACCTCGCTTTCTATTGTCCTTAAAGAAACCCCAGAGATTATTTCTATTTATGAAAGTGAGATGAACTACTTGGCTTACAATAAAGATTATGGTCTTTATCTTTTTTATATACCTAAGGAGGAAGCATTTTATCGGATTGTAGCCGATAAACTTGATGAGCAAAAAACTGCTCCTGTTTTAACTTCACCCCATTATATTAAAAACGTGGTAGACATTGTCTGGAATCCAGACTGTATGACAGCAGTTATTAAGATTAAAAATGATGATACATTGCTCAACGGAACACCATTTTATAACCCCAAAGCTCCTCAGGGTGAAATCATGACCTATCTCTATGATTTTGGGCGCTATGATCTCTTACATCAAGAAGCTAAATTTTGGGGCACAGGAATTGGCGATATTGAATTTACTCCCAAAGGCGATCAGGTGGCTTATTATTTTGAGCCCGGAACCGGAGAAAAGTCTCTTGTTGTCGCTAATAAAGACAATTCTTCAATAAACAGAATTGCTGATTTGCGTAGTTTTGAAAGACCAGTTATTTCTTGGTCTCCTGATCTTAAAAATATCGTCATCGTCAACAGATCAACTCTTTATGATACAAATAAGATTTTTGTCTTTAGTCTAATTGATAAAACCTTGAATCCCGTGACTGATTTCGGTAAAAATATTGAAGCAATTTTTGATCTGAAAGGAGAAAAAATTGTCTATAGCACCTATTCTTCTGATCCTGATTTTGAGAATTATAGTCTTCTCTCGGTGATGGATAAGGACGGACAGAACAAAAAAGAATTAAAGGTAAGAAGTTCAACTCGGCAAGCAATTGGCACAAGATCTCAAGGGCCTGAGACGTGAACTAATTAGCCCTGACTGTTCAAAGGCGAAGTTAAGGAGTTTGAAAGAATGAAAAATTTACAGATCAATATAAACTCGGATCAAAT
>JAPLVI010000109.1 GCA_026397195.1 Candidatus Berkelbacteria bacterium
TAAAAAATGAAGAGAAGAAACTGGAATAATAAGGTGCTTGACCCCGCCACCATTCCTTCCTGCGAAACCTATTACATAGTGTTATCGCAGGAGCGTCAGGTGCGGGGTCTGCGGGAAAATCCAGTTTTCGGAATCAACTGCCTTGACATTGAACTTCAGACAGGATAAAATATTTTAGTAAATTTAAAGAGGTTTTCCCTTGAGAATCTTAAACAATCCATTTGAATTAAAAACTGACAAAGTCCTTCTAATTTCTGAGGTAGGAGAGAAAAAGGGAGAAATGGATATGCGCGAGGCATTCAAGATTGCCGAGGAATCAGGTTTAAATTTGGCGGTTGTATCCGAGAAAGCAATTCCCCCAATTGTTCGTCTGATCGACTGGGGGAAATACCAGTACGAAAAGGCAAAAAACGAGAAAAAAGCCCGAGCTAAATCAAAGGCCTTGGAGATGAAAGAAATCAGGCTCTCCCCCAGAATCGACGAACACGACTTTGAATTCAAACGACGCCGGGCAGAAAAATTTCTAGAAAAAGGCCATGCTTTAAAACTATCTTTAAGACTTAAGGGTAGGGAAAATCAGTTTGTTGATCAAGCAACAGAAGTGGTGGTTGAATTTTCCCGCAAATTAGCACATGTTTCAAAGGTTGACCAAACGCCACAGCGAATCGGCGGGACAATTGTTACGATATTAAGACCAAAAAATAATTAATATGCCAAAATTAAAAACACACAAAGGACTATCAAAAAGAATCAGGAAAACCAAAACTGGTAAATTAAAGCATGTCCGAGCTATGGGCAGACACAAGATGGTTATTAAAAACAGCGACAGAAAGAGAAAATATAAAAGAGATCAAAATATCTCCAAAGCTGACAATCAAAAAATTAGAAGATTAATCCCCTACTAATATGCGTATAAAACGTGGCAAAACTGTTCGCAGAAAACATAAGGCGATTAAAGCCAAACTTAAAGGTTTTATTAAATCACGCCGTTCTTCAATTAAACGGGCAAAAGAAGCAACGATTAAGCGCCTTTGTCGCGCTTATGAAGGCAGACGAAAACGAAAAAGAGATTTACGCGCTCTTTGGATTATTCGTCTGAATGCGGCGGCGCGCGAAGAAGGTTTAACTTACAGCAAACTTATTTCTGGACTAAAAAAGAAGCGTATTGAACTTGATAGAAAAATTTTAGCTGAAATTGCGGTCAACCGACCTGAAACTTTTAAAAAGATAGTCGAGGAAGTTAAAAAATAATGCTTATAATTTAATAAATTAAATGAAGAGACCTTGACAGAAAGGTCTTTTTTTTGATATAAAACAATAGTCGCAACAGAGGTAGGAATGGCAATATCGAACCGTCGGTGTGGCTCCTGAAATGAGCCAGCGGTCAGCGGGATGACCCGGCGTAGGAGTCGGTGATCTACCCCCAATCGAACGCCAAAAGAAAGCCGGCAATCACCCTTTGGGAGGTCTCGCGTGCCCAAAGGTAAACGATTGGCGTCCATCAAGCTTTCTCACCTGCCTCCCTGACTACAACACCTATATCCTGGGCGATGCCTAAGAATCATAGGTGTTTGCGTCGAGCCATCATCGGGAACGCCAAAAGAGGAACGGAGCTGCCCCAGCGCCGATTCCCGCCTGATGGTGGTTCAGGCCTACAGTCTCCTGCACGGAGGGTGAGACGTTAAGTCGCAAACCAGGACCCTCAAAGCGGGTGGCTGTAGGCCACCATGGCCCCCTTAAGCTGGCCGCGGAACACGGTCATAGCTCGGCGTCTGTCGTACTTCCACACTTCCCGAGCCCTACCCTGTGTTCCCCACCAGCCTAGGGGGGCCTCCCGACCATTATGTCGACTCGCCCTTTCGGGGGTCCAAGCACAAGGCCCGAGATTGGCCGACTGCCTGAGTCGACTTGCCGCATCGAGAAGACGAGGTCTAGAGGGCTCCCAGCCAAGGGGGTCACTCCCTAGACCAACGTTCTCTTTGCGGCATTTTTTAATCTATTTCAGAGGCAGTCTGAAGAGATTAACCCAACCGAAGCTCGCACTGAAATAACAAGATGTAATCCGTTTTTCAGTAAGAGCGAAGGTGGGTACTCCTTTTAGGCAAATACTTTTTGCTCTTTGGGACGATAACTTAAAGATTCAGCAATATGCTCTGTTTTGATAATTTTTGAATGAGCGAGGTCAGCAATTGTTCGCGCAATTTTAAGCGTTCGATGATAACCACGAGCTGATAACCCCAATCTCTCCATTGCGCTTTCAAGCAAGTTTTCACTTTCTTTGTTAACCTCGCAAAATTTTTTTATCTCTCTAATCCCCATTTCAGCATTGGTCTTAATTTCTATTTGATAAAAACGCAAAATCTGAAGGCGGCGCGCGGCCTCAACACGCCTACGAATTCTTTTGGAGGATTCATTTCTGGTATCCGCAACCATCTTCTTATATTTTATTCGCGGTACTTCAAGATGAATATCAATTCTATCCAAAATCGGGCCCGAAATTCTCTTGCGATAACGAATAATTTCGGTTGGAGTGCAAACACAATCGTGGCTCTCATCACCTAAATAACCGCAGGGGCAAGGATTTTGCGCCGCAATTAAAATGAACCTCGCCGGAAATTCCAAAGATCCTTGAGCACGGGAAATGCATACCCAGCCATCCTCAAGCGGTTGGCGTAATGCTTCTAAAACCGAACGCGGAAATTCAGGAAATTCATCCATAAACAAAACTCCGCGATGCGAGAGCGATATTTCCCCTGGTTTGGGCCAATTCCCACCACCAACGATCGAAATATTTGAGGCAGTATGATGCGGGCTACGAAATGGTCTTTCGCAAACCAAGGGCCTTGAATGCGAAAGCATCCCAGCGACCGAATAAATTTTGGTTACTTCTAAAATTTCATCATTTCTCATCCTTGGCAAAATAGTGGCAAAGGCGCGGGCAAGTAAAGTTTTGCCAGAACCAGGTGAACCAAAAAGCAAAATATTATGTCCCCCGGCTGCCGCAATCTCAAGCGCCCGTTTAACCTGCTCTTGTCCAGCAATATATTTCATATCAAATTCTTGAACTTTATTACTATGAATTAAATCATCAATCAAAGTCATCTCGGCTGATTCAATTCCACATTCATGTTTTAAATGTAAAATTAACTGGTCTAAAGTCTCAACCGGTTTCAATTCATTTCCTGAAATCAAAGAGGCCTCGCGCACATTGGCGGCAGGGAGATAAAGTTCGGTATTTTTCTGCTCTTTGGCAAAAATTGCTGCGGTTATTGCGCCATTAATTTGGCGCAGTGAACCGTCAAGTGATAATTCACCAACAAAAAGCTGCTTTTTATCTTCGAGTTCAATTTGACCCGAGGCCACCAGAATCCCGACTGCGATTGGCAAATCAAAATTGGGGCCTTCTTTCTTTATATCTGCTGGGGCAAGATTAATAATAATTTTTTTATTGGGAAAAACAGCATTTGAATTTTTAATCGCCGAACGGACTCGTTCTTTTGATTCTTCAACTGCTTTATCAGGAAGCCCTACAATCGTCATGCCCGGCAATCCTTGAGCAATATCAACCTCCACCTCAATCGGGATAGCTTCAAGTCCCAAAATGGTTACCGATTTTACTATGGCAGTCATAAGTTAAGCAAAACCATATTACTTACTTGGAGGTCAAAATATCAAGTGGACAAAAATTTTTTGATCTTTGCCTCTGCTTCTTCTATGTTTTTGCACCAATTAATTTCTTTATCATGCCGAAACCAAGTCATCTGGCGTCGAACATAAGCATGTTGGCTAAAATTTATTCTTTCGGTTAATTCATCTTTGTTTTTAATTTTTCCCGTTAAATATTTTAAAACCTCACGGTAGCCTAAGCCAAACTCATTAATTCTTTTTTTGGATAAACCTTTTCTTATAAGTCCGTTAACTTCGCTGATTAATCCTTCTTTCATCCATTCTTTGGTGCGTTTATCAATACGTTTATATACTTCATTTCTTGGAAGCTCAATTCCAATTTTTAAAACAGGGTAGGGGATAGGGGAATTTTCGCGGCGGGATATTTTTTTATTTCGCAAAACAAGCAGACCCTCGAGCGCCCTTATCACTCTTCGTTTATTTTTTAAATCAATCCTTTGAAAAATCTTTCGGCGATATCCCTTTCAATAGCTCAACCAGTTGCTCTAATTCCATCTTCTCCAGTTCCCTGCGCAGCTGGCTCACTCTCATCTGTTCTTCAGGTGTGGCGGGAGTAAATTTATAACCGCGTGTTAAAGCATAAATATACAAAGCCGAGCCACCAACAATAATCAGTTGTTTTCCTTTGGCCAAAATCAATTCAATCGCCTTATTGGCATCACGCTGAAAATCAGCCACAGTATAAACTTTTTTGAGGTCAATAAAATCCAATAAATAATGCTTTATCCCCTGAACATTGCGGCAGCCCAAATCTTTTTCTTCCTCTAAGCCACACTTCCTCCCTCTTGGTTTGGCGGTCGCAATATTTAAATATTTATATACTGTTCGGGAATCAGCACAAACTATTTCGCCGTTAAACTTTTTGGCAATTTTAATGCCCCACCCCGTTTTACCGCTGGCAGTTGGGCCTAAAATGACAGTTATTTTATTTTTCATCTTGTGAGAGATTTTCTTCCTGTTTATCTTTTAATTCTTTTAATTTAAATACACTTTTGCCTGAAACATCCATCTCCTTTTTCTTTTTTCTTTCACGCTTTTTTATTTTCTCATCCATTTCTTCTAAAGCCTCAGATTCAATCTCCTTATTTTTGTCATCTTTTGCCATTTTTTGTTTTTTTTATTGCTAAAAGATCTTTGCTAATTTGATCAATTTGATTATCCAGTTCTTTTTGAGGATCAAGTTCGCGAGTTACATAAGTTGCCGAAAGCATGACTTTTTGGTCTTCAATGAAAACTTTTGTTCTTTTTAATTCTTTATCAAATTTCTGGTTTAATTTTTCTGTTTTTTCTTCGCCGCCACGCAAAACAACCATAAATTCATCTCCTATTTTCCAGCGACCAATCATATCAGTTCGGCGATAATATATTTTTTTCAAGACTGCAGCAAAGGCGGCAATTAATTTATCTCCGCCTTTATGTCCCTCGCCCATTTTATTGGCTTCGCCTAAACGATCAAGGTCAAAAATAATTACCGTCAACTTATCTTCAGGATGACGGGTATAGCGCGAAAAAGCACCTCTTAAAGACTCCATAATACGACTGCCGTTAGAAAGCCCAGTCAAAGTATCCCTGCCCCATTCTTCTCTTTGGTCTAAAAGATCAGCGGCAAAATAGACCAAAAGTTTTAGATTTGCGGGTAAAATTTCATCTTCAGCCACACTTCTAAAATCATCACCTTGAACTTTACCTTCACCACTTTTAATCCTAGAAATAAGTTCGATTAGAGGATATGGGGGATTGTTTTGATTGTTTTCTGGCATAAATTTATTATTTATTTTTTATTTATTTATGCTGGGGTTGGAGTTTCACGTCGCCCTCGGTTCGCTCGGAAAACCACGGTTTTACGGCTTTCTCTGCGGGAAAACTAAGACTCATTACCCCTTTCCTTGGTTCAACTCCATTATATTATATAATGTGCCGAGGGTGGGAGTTGAACCCACAAGTCCTTGCGGACACAAGGTCCTAAACCTTGCGCGTCTGCCAATTCCGCCACCTCGGCTCTTTTTAAAATATAGGGCCCACTGGGATTCGAACCCAGGACACGAAGCTTAAGAGGCTTCTGCTCTACCACTGAGCTATGGGCCCTTTATACCCTCGAGAGGGCTCAAAGCCGTCTGCCGAAAAAAGCTTTTTCTTGATCTTGGCTTTGTCCTCTTGCTGACTTATGCATAATATCTGAATAACACTAACCGTCTGCCATCGCCTATACCCCCAGAAGGAGTCGAACCCTCAACCTCTTGGTCCGAAGCCAAGCGCTCTATCCATTGAGCTATGGGGGCAAAGGCAATGGCAGGTATCCATTTTACCACAAGGGCATGCAAAATTTACTCCTTCAAACATACCACAAAATTAGAGTTTTTTCAACCTGTTAATCTATCTAAAGAGTCATATCGATTGTCGCTTTGGTTTTATCTCCCACTGTAAAGGTGATAACTAAAGTATTTGCTCCTTTTGACATTGTCATCTGCTTCTCCGAAGAATCGAGTGCTTTATACCCGGCTGCTTCCATCTGAGTTTTAACAGCTGTCACATCTGGCAGTTGTACTTGTTCCTGGCTTGACTAGCTCTTTAACGATAAAATAGCCTCCCACAGCAATCGCTAGAGCCAGAATAACGATAATAATAATTAAAAATGTTTTCATTCTCCTCCTTTGATTTTTTACTAGAACTATTATATCAATTTATTCATCAATATGCCACAAAAAATTATCAAGCTGCTTTTTTTATATCTCTCGTGCCAAAGTGAGCGTCAAGAATCAACCTGAATTCGTCAAGATGACCCTTTAAATAGGGATCATTAAAATGAGGCACTCCGGTCATCGAATCAACCACCTCATCTTCGTTTGTACCAGTTAAATCAACCCAAATGCCTGAGCTTGGAGCTTGATAGGTCTCTCCATATTCCCGAAGAAAGGCAACAAGTTTACGTGCGGCCCGAGCATCTTTCTTTTTTTCTGGATTCCGCTCAGCTATCTCAAGAAAGTGGCTATCTATATCTCTTGCTTCCAGACCCCTTATGCCATTTAAAGAGGTCTTGAGCTGTAAACCGAGAAAACCCCCCTGCCAAGGGGCTCCTTTTGGCTTAACCCATAAATCGACTTTCCCTTCAGCGTCCTGATGAGGTTCGGGCAAATATGGATCATAACCAATTCTATCTAAAAGTATCATCGTCCCAACTGCCCCAATAACTGCATTGTGTAAGTTTCTCGCCTCCTGTTGGCCAATAGACAATTCACTCCTTGAAGAAGTCACTCTGGGGTTTAAACCATGATGAAGAGATTCAAAAGAATCCCAAAATCTGCTTAAAATTTCTCTGCCTCGCGGATTACGAGACATGGCCAGGGTAAAAATAATGACATCTTGTTGCCATCTCACATCTTCAACATTTAACTCGTCGGTTTGTTTTGCTATTTCCAGTTTTTCAGAACCACCAGCAGCACCATATCTTCTATTCAAATCTTCTCTTTCGATTTTTCTTTCGATAATCCCCCCAGCGCCAAAAACAATTCGCCTCATTCGATCTTTAGCTTCTAAATAAGATTCACTCTCGCCCCCCTCACGATTTTCAGAGATTATGGCTTTCCAGCTATCGTCAGCCTCTCTTATTTCTTCAATTGCTTTGTTGGTTTTTCCCGGCCCTGCAGTTTCAGAGGTGAGAGCCTTGTTCGTAGCTTCCAAATCACCCAGCATGTCTTCCATGTCTCCGAAAAGAGTAGGTGAAATTTCAGTACTTATTATTGTTTCTAAGCTTCTTTCCTGGCTGAAAATTACGTCTGGAGACGTCAAAAGTCCTTCCGACTGAATCGGTTCTCCGCCTTCTCCTTCAAGAGTATTCATACCATTCCTTTTGCCCTGTCAAATTGCTCTCTGCGGCGAGCACCCAGCACTGCTGGGATTTAACAGAGTGAATAAATAATAATTATTTCTATTATACCAAAAAGAGTTCAAATTAACCTACGACTACCCCAATTGGCTTTAGTTCTTCA
>JAPLVI010000101.1 GCA_026397195.1 Candidatus Berkelbacteria bacterium
TATAGAATTTAAAATTATTGAAATCAATTTTCCTTTTTTCTTTTTCCGGTAATTCATCGAGCGAATCTTTAATTTCTTGCATGACAACATCGGATACCCTGTCTTCCTCAATACAATTCTCACAAATTTTTCTGACAAGTCGTTGCGCAATAATTGTATTAACTGAAGAAATTAAAAGAAATGGTTCGACTTTCATATCAATTAGTCTTGGTATTGCGCCGGAAGCATCATTAGTATGTAGAGTTGAAAGAACGATATGACCGGTAAGAGCAGCTTGAACTGCCATTTCGGCTGTTTCAAAGTCTCTAATTTCTCCCACCATAACTACATCAGGATCTTGTCTTAAAATCGATCTTAAGCCCGATGCAAAACTAAAGCCAATCTTAGGATTTATTTGGCCTTGATTAACGCCTTCAATTTGGTATTCAACTGGGTCTTCGAGAGTAATAATATTAAGTCCAGCATTATTGAGGCGGTCGATAATAGCATAAAGAGTGGTTGTTTTTCCAGAACCAGTTGGTCCGGTAACAAGGGTCATGCCGTGAGATTTATGGATATTTTCTTCAACAATTTTAAAACCTGAACCACGGACACCTAATTCTTCAAGAGTAAGAATGCCCTTGCTTTTATCCAGAAGCCTCATGACGATTTTCTCTCCATAGACGGTAGGAAAAGTTGAGATACGTAAATCTATATCTTTTTCATCTACTTTGATTTTGAATCTTCCATCCTGAGGAAGACGGGTTTCATCGATCTTAAGACGAGATAAAATTTTAATTTTAGTAATTACTGCATCCTGGATCGACTTGGGCAGCGTAGTTACATTCTGTAACACACCATCAATTCTAAATCTTACACCCACATCAAATTCTTGAAGTGGGCGCTTCTTCAGAGATTAGACCGCTTTCCTTTTCTTTCTTTTTGGTTTTTATCTTTTTAAGGAATTGACTTCCCGCGAGAGCTTTTTCAATTTCTCCTTCCATACCGGAATAACGATCAAGGACTGATTTTATTTCATCTTCGCTAGCCCCAACGACCTCAATGTCACGATTAATTTTCTTTTTGATAAATTCAGCTGCCTGAAGATCTCCGGGGTTGCTCATAGCAATAACGAGTTTTCCGCCCTTCATCTCAATGGGAACAGCCTTATAAAGTCTGGCTATATACTCGGGAACGAGTGCAAAGACTTTCTTATCAATTTTTTTATTTTTGAGGTCAATTTTTTCAACCTTTGCTTTAGCTGGTTTTTTTGTTTCTTTCTCTTTTTTGGCTTTTTCAACTGAGCGTTTTTGATAATAAGCTGTATTTGTCTGATCTTTGGGTTTTTGAATCTCAGCATTTTCTAATGCCTCTCCATAGGTCTCTAGTTTTGGGGGTGGCGCTGGTTTATTTTGGTTTATAGGAGACGTTTGGGTTGGTGTCTCGGGGGTAACTGTTTTTTCAGGTTCTTTATTTTTAACTTCAACTTTTTCTTCTTGAAACTTGACTTTTTCTACGGGAACTTCGATTACTTCTTCTTTTTCTCTTTCTTCGGGTTTTTTACTGAAAGGAGAAGCAAAACGTCCCAGAAAACCAAAAATACTTCTCCTTTTTGGTTTGACAACACGAGGAAAAGACGGGTCAATTCGAACGCGCAGGGTTTTTCCCGGTATAAACCTAACAATATGTTGTCCCTGGACACTTGCTTTTTTACCGTTGGGAAGCGAGCTTGAAAATTCTTTTCTAAAATAAAGCTTAAAGACGCCAAAATCGCGAATATTTATTTTTTCACGACGAATTAGACCTTTTTCAATATTTTTGATTAAGACAAAAAGGATCTCGTCAACCTGATTTTCGGGGATTTTACTTCGACGAGTAATTTCCCTGATTAGATTTCTTTTATTCACGCCCCTCCAAGTCTACACCTTTAAAACAAGCCTTTGAGTAGGATTGGCTTAATTCAATTTTATCACATAATCTAATTTCAACAAAGATGGACAGAAAGTATATATTTTGCTAAGCTTGATATGACGACTTAAGTAGGTCGTCATGCTGAACTTGTTTCAGCATCTTAAATTAAGGATTGCGAAACAAGTTTGTAATGACATTTTATGAAAAGAATAGGTTTTTATTTTATTACCTTCACCCAAGTTTTTCGTGACCGAATATTCATTTTTTTAATCCTGGCAAATTTAATTTTATTAGGATTAATTTGGTTTTTTTGGATGACCAAAATCTCCCCCTCTGGTTATCAAATCTATACCCAATTTTATCTTTCGAACAAGAGAGAAACAATATCGTTATTACCACCGATTGTGGCAAGCATTGTTGTATTCGTTAATTTTATTCTAGGAGTATTTTCAAGAAAAAGGGAAGCCTTGGCCTCTTATCTTCTTGTCGGCTCAAGCCTTTTTGTTTTAGCCCTGGCTTTAGTGCTTGTTAGACATTACTTGAGTTTAATATGAAATATCAAATGCGAATCCAATGCGAATTATTAGCGAATATTCGCGAATAAATTCGCGACGGATTAGCGTTTAATGTCATTATGTCTTCGCCTTATGCTCCCAATTTTAGGGGAAGAAGATTTTTAGAAGTTTTGCCAGGAACTATCACCTGGATAATTTTGATTTCCCCTTTTATCCTTTCTTTTATTCGTCCTTATTGGGTGGCTGTTTTTGTCATCATTTTTGATTTTTATTGGCTTTTAAAATCACTTAATATGGGGGGGCATCTTCTTTCGGGATATCTACATATGCGTCGTGACCAGAGGATTGATTGGCTGGATCGATTAAAAAGAATGGAAAACTTTGATAACTATTTTGCCGAAACAAAAAGATTATACGAAAAAGTAATTGTTCCTTTTTCTAAAAGAAAATTGGGCTTCGAACTTGAAGAGCTAAAAGATTTAGAACGGCACAAAGGAGAAATTATTAACTGGCAGGAGATTGATCATGCTGTATTTTTGGCGGTATACAAAGAGCCGAAAGAAGTACTTGAGGCTTCAATCGATTCATTAAAAAATTCAAATTATCCGTCGCAAAAAGTTATCATTGTTATGGCAATGGAGGAACGAGCCGGAGGCGAACCATTGGCTATGGCGAGGAGACTTAAAGAAAAATACCAGGAAATATTTAAAGATTTTCTTATTTTTGTTCATCCTGACGGGATTGCCGGAGAGATTAAAGGTAAGGGATCAAATCTTTATCATTCAGGTTTGGAATTTCAAAAGTATTGTGATGAAAATGATATTCGTTATGACCGAGTGATTGTTTCTGCCTTTGATTGTGATACTCGGGTATCGCCAGAATATTTGGGTTGTGTAACTTATAAATATATTATAAATCCCGATAGAATTCATCGGACTTACCAGCCAATTCCCCTTTATTCTAATAATATTTGGCATGTACCAGCGATTAATCGCATCGTCTCCTTTGGTTCAACTTTTTGGCAAATGATTGAAGCAACGCGTAGCTACCGAATGGTTAATTTTTCTTCACAAGCGATGAGCTTCCAAACACTAGTTGATATTAATTTTTGGGATAGGACAATTGTCTCTGAAGATTCAAAGCAATATTATCGCGCCTTTTTCCGCTATGGCGGCAATCATCGTTGTGTGCCAATTCTTACCCCGGTCTATATGGATGCAGTTCAGGCAGATAATTTATGGACAACTCTAAAGAATCAATATTTACAGAAAAGGCGTTGGGCATGGGGAGTGGAACATTTCCCCTATTTGATAAGAGAATGCGCTCTTCACAAAGAAGTTCCTTTGAGCCAAAGATTAGTTCTGATTTATAGAATCTTAAATGGTCATATCTCCTGGTCAACCGCATCGCTTTTGATAGCTTTAGTTGGTTGGATTCCTTTGATTTTAAATCCACGTTTTCACACGACTGTTATTGCAATGAATATGCCGACTTTTGCCCGTAATTTATTGATTTTGACTTGGATTGGATTAGTTGTTTCGGCGATTATTTCGACCTTGCTTCTTCCATCAAGGCCGAAAAACTTTGGCAGGTGGAAGACATTTGTCTTTGTTATTTCCTGGGTTTTGGTGCCTATTTCAGCTATTTTCTTTGGCTCAATCCCGGCAATTGATGCCCAAACGCACTTGATGTTTAAAAAATATCTCGGCTTTTGGGTTACTCCCAAAGAAGCGAGGACATGATATAATAATATTGAAATATCAACCCAATTTTTTAATAAGGAGAGGACATGACGAATGAGGAGGAGTTTGTCTCTAAACGCACCGGCGTTCAGTTTGTAAAGTTTGCCTTGGTAGGTATTATTAACACCGGCGTCGACTGGATAGTCTTTTTTCTTTTGACCCTCATCCCTTTTTTCAGGGAACTCGAATGGTTAGCCAAGACGATTTCATTTTTAGTCTCAGCGACCAATTCTTTTATCATGAATTCCTTTTGGACATTTAAGAAGGAATTTAAGGGAGGGCTTGACGAAACAAAAGGACAGAAAGCAGCCAAGGGAACATCTTATTATATTAAGTTTATGATTGTTTCTCTTATTGGTTGGGGATTAAATACGCTGATTTTTTATATCTGCCGGTATAAAATTTTTGAAAATTTACCGCAGCGTCGTTCACAGTTTATCTCCCTTTTCTTTGCGTCAGGAATTGTTGTTATTTGGAATTTTCTAGCAAATAAACTCTGGACCTATAAAGATTAAATAGCTTATGTTTGCTTTTCTTTCGCGTAATAAAAAATGGACAGTACCTTTAATTGTTTTTATCCTTTTGGCGATAATGTTCGTCACCATGTTTACGGTCGCCAAAGGAGACTCAGGCACAACCGATGAGGTTGCTCACATTCCGGCCGGATATTCATATGTAAAAGCGCTTGATTATCGTCTTAATCCTGAGCATCCGCCACTTGCTAAAGTGATTGCTGGAATTTCTCTCTCATTTTTGCACCTTAAAGGCCCATTTGATGATTGGAGTTGGCAAGTAGCTAACCAATGGGAAGCAGGTTGGAATTTTATTTATGAACAGGGAAATTCAGCCGGCCAGATGTTGACTTATGCCCGAACGCCAATGATGCTTCTAACTTTAATTTTGGCCCTAGTTATCTTTTTCTGGGTTCGCTCTAAATTTGGTAATAAAGTAGCGCTCATCATACTTTTGTTTTTTACATTTGAGCCTAATTTTATCGCCCACGGTCATCTAGTAACAACTGATATTGCCGCTGCTCTTGGCTTTGTCATTGGTATTTGGGGATTCGTAAATTTTCTTGAGAAAAAAACTTGGGGAAGCCTTTTTCTCGTGGGCGCGTTATTTGGCATTGCACAATGTTTAAAATTTTCTTGCATATTATTGCTGCCAATTTTTTTCCTGATTTTGATTGTCAGAGTTGTAATGGAAAGAAATGAAACACCATGGCTCTCCAATTTCGGTAGACTTTTCGGAAAATCTCTTGTGGGTCTTGTTTTTGGTTTTATTGTTGTTTGGATTATTTATACTCCTTTTGTTTGGAATATGCCCCCTTCGGTTGAACATAGAGTGATTGAGGAAAATTTGAGTCCAAACGATCCACGAACCCTAACCTTCCGTAATATTTTGCACAAATTTGAAGGTAGCCGCTTCACGCGGCCGATTGGTCATTACATGTTAGGAGTGTCATATATCTTCAGTCGAACTGCAGGTGGGAATGCCACCTTTATCCTAGGTCATTTCTCAGACAAAGGAATCAGATGGTATTTCCCAGTAGCTTGGCTTTTAAAGATTCCGCTACCCATAACCTTCCTCCTTCTTTATGGCATTGTCCTTTTAATCACCAGAGGCATTCGAGGTCCAACGGATGCCTGGCTTTTATGGTATATCTTTATCCCCGTTGCCATTTATTGGATTATTACACTACAGGGCTCGTTGAATATTGGCATTCGGCATCTATTACCGACGATGCCCTTCGTTTATCTTTTTGTTGCCCGGACCATTGACCCGATACTTAATCCAGAGAAATTTGATCTTAAGGGCTTTGCCCTGATTGCACCAGAGATAACCTTAATTATTCTTGCTGTTTGGTTTGTTTTTGGTTCAATCTTGACTTACCCCTCATATCTTGCCTACTTTAATGAGTTAACTATTGGCCGTCCTAAGTATGAATTTTTAGTTGATTCAAATCTTGATTGGGGCCAAGATTTAAAGAGGTTGGCCAGTTATGTCAATGAAAATCCGGAAATAGATAAATTGCATATTGATTATTTTGGCGGTGGAGTAACCTCGTATTACATACCAGCGGAGAAACTAATTGATTGGCATTCAGATCAGGGACCGGCAACGGGTTGGTTTGCCATTTCCGCTACTTTCTTCCAATTTTCTAAAATGTATGGTGTGATGGAAGGTAAGTGGGACTATTCTTGGCTTGAATCTTACGAGCCAGTCAAAGTTATTGGCAATAGTATTCTGGTTTATCATATTACACCTTTAGATCTGAAAGAGTTTCCTCCAACTCATTTGGCGCCAGTAATCAAAGTATCACCAAGAGAGGCGGAGGCAGAGAGAAGAGGCGATTATACTGTTCCGCAAGATGCTGACACAAGCACCCCGAGTGTCCAAGGAACTCAAACTCAATCACAAGGAGTATCGAATTATTTAGAAAAAACAAGACAATAAATTAATATATATTATGAATGACAAACCTTATCTTTCCGTTATTTTGCCCGCCTACGACGAAGAAGCAAGGATTATTTCAAGTCTTGAAAGGCGGCATGAATATCTTGAAAAACAGAATTATAGTTATGAAGTTTTGATTGTCAATGATGGTTCAACCGATAAGACTAAAGAATTAGTACTGGAAAAAATTAAAGATTGGCCTCGTTTTAAGCTGATTGATAATAAAGTGAACAGAGGAAAGGGTAGGGTCGTTAAGCAAGGGATGCTTGCGGCTCGGGGCAAGTGGCGATTGTTTATGGATGTTGACGAATCGGTCACACTTAATGAAATTGAGCGTCTCTGGCCTTACACGCAAGACTTTGAAATAATTATTGGTTCTCGTTATACCAAAGGCGGCAAAGTCACCAAAAACCAACCTTTAATTCGTCGCGTTATTTCCCGTGGGGGTAATCTTTTAATTCAGATTTTGGTTGCTTGGGGGATTAAAGATACGCAATGCGGTTTCAAAATGTTTTCCGGACATGCGGCTAAAGAGATTTTCCCCCTACAAACGATGGAGCGCTGGAGTTTTGATATGGAATTGGTGGCGATTGCCAAAAAGCACGGCTATAAAATAAAAGAAGTGCCTGTCATTTGGGAAGAACAGGCAGGCTCCCGGCTGCGCGCCGTCAAAACCGCCATTCGCTCCTTGCGTGATGTTTTTGTTATTTGGTGGCGTAAGATTACGGGAAAATATAATAAAAAATAGATAAAACAAGAGAGAGTTTTAAGCTTCGGTTTTGACGCGAGGCTTTTTTTGTGATAAAAATATATAGTATCGGGGTGTGGCCTAGTGGATTAAGGCGCCACGTTTGCCTGCCCGCCATAGCCTGAGTCGGAGTGTAGCCTAGTGGATTAAGGCGCTGCCTTTGGGAGGCAGAGATCCTGGGTTCGAATCCCAGCACTCCGATTGAGGCGATGGCAGGCGGGGGACGTGGAGATCGTGAGTTTCAGCCACCTTAATTTATATATTAATGCTGATCCTCCAAAGCCCGCACTGTAAGTAGAGGACAGAGTCCCTTTTACAGTAAGGGCGACGGAGGACGAATCTGCCCACCCCGACTTTTTTATTGGATATTAGCCTGAATACCTCGAAGAAAAGCTTCGAGGATGAAGGCAAGTAAATGTAGCGGAGCTGCAACTTAGAAACGATCTCCACCCTGATACTCCAAAGCTTGCTTTGGAGTCAGATTCATTGCAAAAAGTAAATAAAGGTGTATCTTAAGGATAAGTAAGCAGTTCGCTTACCCCGACAATGTACGTAATCAGCCCAAGGGAGGGTATGGTCATGCCTAGTGGGTCGCCAGAAGGTACGATGTCTACGAAGCCCGATTCAGCCACGGGAAAGCCCAAGAAGGGCGTATCGCTCAAGGTCGTACTCATCGGCCTTGCCGTTGTCCTCATCGTCGCTGGCCTCCTCGGAGCGAAGAAGTTCCTCCTCAAGCCGAAGCCGGCTGAGACAACCACCTCAACAATGACGTCGCCGTCAGGTCCCGCAGTCGTGAATGCAGAAGCCGGGGCGCCGGCGACTGCAGCCGCATCAACCACAGCCTCATCCAAGGATGGTGGGTCCAAGTCGGGAACGATCGTCCGAGCAGGGATGCGCGCGTGTGGCGTGAACCGTAGCCACGTCTTCATCGTCGCACTGCCCGAGGGCGAGAAGGAGTTGGTTCTTGCTGGTGTGGATTCGTTCCACTTCGGACCCGTCACCCGAAGGGCAGATGATGCCGCCAATACCCTGATGGCAGGGAAGCGCATCAAGGTGGCGGTAGCCAGTGAGGACTTCTTTGAGATCACAGGCACAGCTACGCTTGCCGACGGCCGCGACATGGCCGAGACGCTTGCCGCTGCCGGCCTCGTTCAATCATCTGACGGCGCAACTGATGCCGTCAAGAAGGCCTGCGACAAGGCACAGGACGGAAAGCGCGGCCTCTACGGGATGATCTAGTGCCACGTCGCTACCTACCAAGGATGGACTCGTTCTCGGGGAGCCCGTCGGATGCGATGTCCCAGAACCAGTGCATCGGACTGGCGCAACAAATCCAGCGGCCCGGCGTGGGCATTAGTGCGTTCACACGTGCTTTGCCCCCGCCGGTTTTTTTATTAAAAAATGGGTCTTCCGGGGTGTGAATTGTGCTTTGTTTGGAAGACCCACCAGGGTCGGGTTGAAGATGTGCCTCAGTTGAGGACCTCAATGGGTGCGCCGCCGCACCACTTGACGAACGCGTCGTACTTGGTGCAGAACTCCGCCAGGGTGCGCTCTACCGGCAGGTAGGTGTCGAACTCGTCGACGCTCATGCCGTCGGGCTCGTAAGCCTGGCAGAAGATGCGGCTCTTCCGCAGCGTGTCCAGCTTCTCCGGTGGTATTGGTTGCCAGATGGCGCTGGGGTCGAGCTCACGCGGCTCGGCGTCGAACTCCACCTGCCTGTCGGGGAAGACGGTCAGGAAGAGAGGCGCTGGTCCGTTGCAGACGGACCGGAGGATGTTCCAGGGCCCGCGGCCGGAAGCGCCGAGGCAGAAAGAACGAGTGAAGCCCAGGCCGCCCTCTTCGGGTGGCAGGCAGAGCATGCCGTAGTCGCGCTGGCGGATGGCGGTCGTCGCCCAGGTCTTGACCTCTTCCCAGTCGAGAACCCCCGCTTCCCTCAATTCCTCGCCGATGGGGTCATCCACCCGGCCGTCCATCTGGGTGCGGAAGGACAGGGTCGCTGTGCCGTCCTCGATGGCGCCGGCGAAGGCGATCTGCTGGGGTAGAGCGAAGTTGACGGTGATGTTGACTCCGATGCCGCGCTTGGTCAGCTCGCGAGCGACGGTGATGCCCGCCTTGGTGCCCGGCACCTTGAAGACAGTGTTTGGGGTGCCATCAAGCTCACAGCAGAGCTCATCGTAGATGTCGAGCGCGTCCGCGATCATGACATCGGCATTGTCCGCCGTCTTGGGCGAGAGCTGAAGGCTGACAAGCCCCAGCTTGCGGTCAGACAACGTCCAGATGTCGCGCAGGAGACGCGCGTTGGCGACGACCACTTTGATGGTCATCAGGCGGGCGATGGTCTCGGCTTCGGCCGTCGGGTTGTTCTCGCGCAGCTTGTCGCGCACCGGTGTCCAGGTCCCGGGCTGCTGCTTGGCTGCCAGGCCGACGAGCACTGGATTGGTGGTGACAAGTATCGCCCCCTTGAGCATCGCCTCCCAAAGGCCAGAGGCATAGTCGTGCCCCCACCAAGTGTTGTGCTCGCCGTTGTTGGCAAGCTGGGCGAGCCGCAGCAGCTGGCTTTGCTCGAGAGCCCCAATCTGCTGCGTCGCATACTGGTGATAGGTGGTGCTGTCGGCCTCGAGCGTGGTGAGCAGTAGGTCGCTGGCGGCGCCAAGCTGCTCTGGACTCACCGCGCTCCTGGGGTGAAAGCGAGTGTTGCTGAGATGATGCAGTGGAAGGGCGGAGTTGAGGGCGATCACTGCTTCGGCGAGCAGAGCGTGAACATCCGCATTGGAGCGGCTAACCGCCTTAGCCCTCAGCTCAGTGACGAACTGCTCGAAGTCGGACGGTTGCACCTGAAACATCAGGTGCCTAACGATATTCTGTATCGACGGGATCATTGGCGACCACTCCCTGTTGCAGGCGTTATTGTCTCTCGTCTTCAGGTTACCAATTTATTAGGTCTTGGTCAAATAAAAAAAGGCCGGCGGCACCAATCACAGAGTGATATGGTGCCAGCCGGCACAACAGGTCGGGTTCAAGGACCTCAGGCGGCTTCGGTTTCGAGCAGGGCGAATGCGGTGTTCTGATTCTCGTCATCGAGGAGTTCGATGTTTCGTCGGATTCGCCTCTGGAACTCGGGCCGCGCGTGGAGGTCGAAGTGGACGACCCAGGTGAACCAGTGGTCGAGGTCGATGCGGTCTTCGTTCTTGAGCAGCCAAACAGCAAGTCGGTCTCGTGCCTGATCGTCGGGGAAGGCGTGCCCCCATCTGTCAGGGGAGGGGAGGGAGCTTCGGAAGGTCTTATCGCCTTCGATGGCATGGTCGAAGAAGATCTGGCGGTACTCGTCGGGGGTGAGGACGGCTTCGGGAATCCCTCCGAGATATTCCCAGTGCGCCGCGCAGTAGGCCTTGGCGTTTGAGCGGTCCTCGTCGTCCATCCATCCGAGCCAGCCCGGTTGGGTTATGAGGAGCTGTCTGGCGGCGTGATCTCCCCCGGGCTGTTCATAGGCGGTGCTCCAGGCGATCTGACAGAGACACTTCCTGAGTTCCGGACGTGCTTCGAGCCGCGGTTGGAGGTGGATTCTGACCCATCCCATATCCTCGGGCGACTTCAGGCTTCCGGCGAAGACGAGTGCCGAACGAAGCACTGCCTCGTGGTTGTTGGCGTGGTCGAAGAGGACGTCTCGCCAAATCGCATTGTGCCAGACAGACGAGACTTCGTAGGCCGAATCACGAGACGTCTGGCCTGTCTTGAGGAGCATCCTTGTCACTACCCGGTCGTCGGCTACATCCTCTGGCTTGAGTTCGTAGCCGAGCTTCCTGAGCTCTTCCGCGTCCTTCGGGTCCTGAACAAGCCTCGCCGCGGCTAGGCCGCCAGGAATGACGTAATCAGTCAGCAGCTCCTGGATTGGCTTGTTGAACGCGATGCCCCCATCTTCATGTCGCAACCACCCCTCCAGACCTTTGCGGGCAAGCTCGATGCCAACCCCGGATACGTAAACGGTCAGGGCCGAGAGAGGCATCTTGCCTGATTGAGCCACTGGCTGCAGAGCCGCGACATAGGGCGCGGGGCTCGCTTCGATCCGTTCGGCGAAAGCGTCGCCTACCAGATTCCAGCGGTCGTCAAAGCGGTGATCGCTGTCATCCGTCACCAGGAGCTTCATCAGTTCGGCTGCCACAACATCAGGCAGCTGACGAATGATGTCGGGGAGGTTCCCGGCGTACTCTCTGGCCCGGTCCCTCATTACCTCGATGGATTCCTCGTTGCGGTAGGCCAACTCACCAAGGTCGTAGAAGATCGAATGGGCGAGGAAGCTTGGCACCCTCTCCCAACGCGTAGTATGACTGATGAGCTGCCCAGCGACATGCCAGAGCCAGGGGCACTGGGGCTTGCCCAGGAACAAGTCGATGGTTGCTTGACGAGTTCTCTCCGGCATAGCCCCAAGCTCATCGGCGAGAGCCTCGGCGAGGGGATAGAGAGCGGAGAGGTAGTCCTCTTGCTTGACGTTGCCCGTGAGCCAGCGTGGCGGATCGAGGAGCGTGGCTGTCACCGCTCGCCAGAAGGGCGGGAAGTTCTGCCGGATTGCCTCCAGGATCCCTCCCCCTCCGGGCCGCAGCGCCACTAGCACCAGCTGGCGCTGGACATAGGGGAGCTGTTCGAAGGTGCTCTCCTCGAGCATGGCAGTGGCGCGGGCGAAAAGTACTTCCTCACTGGGAGGATCGGGCATAATCCGCCGGCAAGCGTCGTTCAGGGCGACAGACTGCGAGGGCGGATTTTCCCACCTCTCTACGCCGCAGGCGGTGCAGATCTCGTCCCAGCCGAAGCGCTTCCCCTCGCGCGTTGCCGTCCAGATGGCTCGGGCAGGAGCAGACAGCTTGAACTCATGGCGGTCAATGAGGTGCTCGAGCACCTGCTTACGTCTGTCAGCTGTGGTCATTGCCTCTTCAAGCGCGCAGGCGAACAGCATGCCCTTGTCTTCTTGTGCCGCGATCCAGTTGTGGGCTGCTTCGAAGAGCGGCCATTCCGGTTCGAGGGCTGCCGAGACGACTGCCTCGACCGTAAGGCGATATCCAGTCATCTTGGGCGAGCCGGTGAGAACTCCCCAGTCGTACAAGCGTAGCTCCGGGGAGATCTCGTGAGGTTCATACGTGATACGTCTGGCGACAGCCTCCTCATAAGGAGGGGGACGCCTTTTTCTCTTGCTCGTCATTTCCTTCCTCCTGGAAGGTGGCACAAGCTGTGTGCCCAGTTGTCGGTTTTGATACCCCTTGACTCTTGCAGTCAGTCACCCGAGACTATTCGGCGCATGCCGGTCTTAGTGAACAGGTTCTGCTTGAGGCTTGGGATTGTCATAGCCGACGTACTCTGCCTTAAGGCAGATAGAGAGGTACAAACCCCTTAGCTGCATATTAGTTCAATATTAAGTAATTATCAACTAAAAAATAGGCGGACCGCCTATTTTTTTTAAGAATTTTACCCCCACACCAATATTCTCAAATTAAAATATTATGATTAGTTCTAAAGTTTATTTATCCTTACATCTTTTATCTGCAATTAAAGCTATTGGTGTGGGGGTTTATTCAATACAGCAATCAATCACTTTTTTAACTAGATCTCCTAGTTTTCCCATAAAGCCCTTTTTCCCTTGGTCATGTTTATTGATGGCGTTTTCATCAATTTCTTTTATATCCGAGGTATCGACAACTTTGAGATTTAATCCCCAAAAAAGAGCATAAATATTGTAGGCTTTTTCAAATAATTCATAAGCTTCTTCTTTATTGCCGGCGCCTAGCTGTTTGGTGCCTACTTCCATCAA
The DNA here is from genome assembly GCA_026397195.1 of Candidatus Berkelbacteria bacterium. Lineage (GTDB taxonomy): Bacteria > Patescibacteriota > UBA1384 > JAHJRZ01 > JAHJRZ01 > JAHJRZ01. The sequence continues at coordinate 13,150 of JAPLVI010000101.1, forward strand.
TCTCATTGAAGCGGCGAGCAAGTGCTTGGAAATGCACCACATTTCCCCTTCAGTATTTTTTAGAAGTTTTTTCAAGAGTTGCTTTCTCATTTCGCGCACTTCCAGAATCATATCATAATATTTTTTATTTCCCGTTTTCGCGCCCGTGAAAAAGAAATGTTCTTCAATTGAAACCAGATTCATCACCGCAATTGATAAATCTTCATCCGATGAAAGGTCAAGTTTTTGCTCCCGTTTCATATCTTTGGCTTTGGCTAATATCTCATCTAATTTTTTTTCTGCGTTTTGGTCCATGTTATTTTTTAGTTATAAAATAAAATATGATGCTCATAATAATCAAGGGTGCGATCGGCATAACTACTTTTTGGAAAGGAAAATAGGCGCGGCCATTATTATTCTTCTTCAAATAATAATACCAAGTTGCGCCTAAATAGAAAAGAATCGAACCGATGATAATTCCTAAAAGCAATTTATTTATTCCGCCGAGCGTATTTTGGGGATGCCAGATAGTCTTGATAAAATAGAGCGGGACTATAGTCAAAACATAATAACCAATAATAACAATTATATT
>JAPLVI010000053.1 GCA_026397195.1 Candidatus Berkelbacteria bacterium
TTAATATATGATGAGACTAACCCCAAACTATTCAATCCTTTAATCTTACCATTCTTCCATTCTTTAATATAAGATTGGTACTGAAACTCTTGCTGACATTTGTTACTGCAATATTTATAACCTGGCCGTGGTGTCTCTTGACCACAGATAGGACACCTTATTCTTGGTTTTTTCGGCGTGGGCATAGTTATATTATAACTAATTCTAAGACCACTTGCAATATTTGCTAGTGGTTGTCGATTAGAGCTATTTTTTCACGTTTCCCGATTGGAGCGGGATACCAGAATCGAACTGGCGACTTATCCTTGGGAAGGACATATTTTACCACTAAACTAATCCCGCATATATATTATATGTCGATTTCGGGAAGGTCACGTACTATAACGACCACTAATCCCGCACTCCTTAAATTTTAGGCCAATATGAGAACTTTTTCAACCTAAACTGTTACCTTCTTTTGTTCTTTAAGTTTCCAAATTCCATTTTCCTGTATTATTCTTCCATCAAGAACAATTTTTGCGTGCCTCATGTTTTTAACAATATCCCAATGGATAGCTGAATCATTGCCGCCGCCGTTCTCTTTATAAGCCATGCCTAAAGCAAGGTGAATAGTGCCATTTATTTTTTCATCAAAAAGAAGATTTTTAGTGAAACGATTGATTCTTGGATTACAACCGATACCAAACTCACCCAGATATGATGCATTCTCATCAGCTGAAAGCATTTGTTTCAAAAATTCCTCGTTTTTATCTGCCGTGGCTTTAATCACCTTGCCTTTTTTAAATTCTAGATAAATTCCTGTTACCTCGTTGCCCGCTTCAATTGCCGGATAATCAAATTTTATCCATCCTTCGACACTCTTTTTTTCAGGAGCCATAAATATCTCGCCGCCGGGCATATTTTCTTCACCGCGGTCAGCGGCGGCCTGCTTGCCTCTGATTTTAAATTTCAAATCAACTCCGTCGCCAATTAACTGAACTGATTTGCCCTTTTGAAACAGAGAAAGTAATTTATTGATATTTTGCGTATTTTTCTTCCAATCCTGAAGGCAAGCATCAAAGACAAAATCTTCATAATCCTCCAATGACATTTCTGCTTCCTGGGCGAGTGCAACACAAGGAAAACCAACGCTACAGCGATGAATTTTATCTTTTTGATTGACGATATAGTTGGAAATCGGTTGGGTAATCTTGCGGCGCTGAGCTATTTTTTTTGAATCACAGCCGGAAAGCTCGCGGGTATTAAAGTAAGTATTAATGCCGATATATTTTTGCGCCTGTTTTACCAAATAATCAAAATGGTCGGGATATTTTTCCAGTTGATGTCTCGCAGCATTCTGATAGAAAAACGGATTAAGGCCAGGAAGATTAATATAAAGAATGGGATAAGCTCCCCGCAAAAGAATCTCTTTATAAAGAGCAATTATAAAATCACTCGCTTCAGTCGAACCAGCAATAACCACGTTTTCTTTTGGTTTAACAAATAAAGAATAATCAACCACAAGTTCAGCTAATTTTTTTGTTCTCAAATCTTGAGGCATAATTTACTTCTTTCCTGTATTTAATATAACCTAATTATTACACAATCACAAGTAATCCAAATTATCTGGGGTTCAACCATTCAAAACAAGATTTGAGTTAGCTAAATACTGAATCTGCTTTATAATATAATTAATCAAAATAGTAATTAAAAGGAGGCAAAATGAAAAAATTATATTATGTTTTCGCCGCAATAATCATTTCAAGTTTCGTTTTCCCACTATTGCCTGCTAAAGCCGATGGAGGCATGTTCCCTCCTGATGGTTACTATTTGAATGAAACCAACCAAAAAGCTTTTATTTATTATTTTGATCAAACGGAAAATTTGGTCTTATCAGTCAGCTACCAAGGCGATAGCGCCGATTTTGCCTGGGTAATTCCAACTCCAAGCAAGCCGGAAATCTATAAATCTGACGCTTCAATTTTCACTAAATTGCAGAAGCTAACAGCTAGAGATGATACCGGAACACCTACCTTTGGTGCTACTTTAAATTCTTTCGGAACCTCAAAATCAGAGCCAGTTGAAGTAATCGAAGAAAAAACAATTGATATTTACGATACCGCTATTCTTAAAGCAACCGATGATAAAGCATTAGCTAAGTGGCTGGTTGAACATAAATATACTTTCCCCGAAGATAAAAGCTCGATGCTCAAAGAATATATTGATAATGGCTGGTATTTTGCCATTGCCAAGATTCAAAATGCCCTGATTAACGATACCGATATCAAGACCAAACTTGCCGAAGGAACAGTTACCCCTTTAAGATTAAAGTTCCAAAGCAATAAAATCATTTACCCGATGAAGTTAACCCGCCTTGCCTTGGATTTGGCGGAAAAAAATTCAAAAACTACTCCAACCCCGACTTCTGAAGTCGACCAAAACTCAGAACCAGTAAATACACATAGTCCTTATTCTCCACATATGGGTATTACCCTGTATGTACTTAGTGATGCAAAAATGTCTCAAGACATGCTAACAACTACTTGGGCGAACTGGATTAACCCCACAGATATCAATTCTTTAGGCGAAACTGTCGTTGGTGAAAATTGGCTAACCTCAAATAATAAAATGTTTTTAACTAAAATGAGTGCGAGCCTTAATATAAAAAATGTTGATGATGATTTTCTGATTACCAAGGCCGCCGACAACAATATCTACCCCACTCCGGTATATAAAACTTTTCAATTCTGGTCAACCAATTTAATTTTCTTTATTTTTACCATTATTATTGGCATTTTAATCCCAACCAGCTTTATCTTTATCATTTTTGTCATCCTGCAATCATTTGTCATAAAACGAGCAAAATGGGCATTTTTTATTGGCATCATCTATGAGATTTTAGTTTGCCTATCATTAATTATTGCCTGGTTTGTTATCATTTTTAGCATTAATAAGACAACTAAGAATTTCTCACAAATATTTCTTGAAAGTGGGACCATCGGCTTTATCCTTGGTTCAATTATAATTATTACTGCTGCTATCTTCTTTTGCGTCAAAATGGTTAAAAAATATAACCAGAAATTTTACACCAAAACTAAATAATTAGATAAAACTAAAAGATATTCTTCTTTATAAAATTTTTACACCAATCTCGTGTAAACTAAGAACCGTGCTCTCTAGGATTGATTTTCAAGATAAAAACTGATATATTTCTATTGTTGGGGCCCGTGGTGTAGTGGTTAACATGCAAGCTTGTCAAGCTTGAGATCGAGGGTTCAATTCCCTTCGGGCCCGCCATTCTGATTTAGTTAGAACTTGAGAGTGCTTAAACTTGACTTTATATGGTAGCAATTCCCTAATTGCCTGTGTGGGGATTGCTTTTTTGATTTTGCGGTCTTGGACATAAATCTTTTCAAAGAAAATTCGGAGATACGAAGCTTTAAGCTCTGGAGTTGCTTTTTTATATGCTTGGTAAATATTAGTGCTTAAATCGAGAAGCTTCTCGAATACTCCGAGGTTCGAAGTTCTATCAGCGCTGTAATTTTTGAGCTCATCTTCAAGCCCGTTTATCTCCTTTTCAACTAAATTATGATGTTTGGAATAGGTTTGATCATTGATTACACCATTAAATAATTTTTCCTCGATCGTTTTTCTTTTTTTCTCCAAAATTCGAATCTTATTTTGGATATCGAGTCGTCGTTCGTCAATATCTTGATGGATTTTATCTAAATAATTTTTTGCTTCCTGTTTTATTTTCTCAACAAAAGATTTACTGAATTCGATTTTCTTAAACTCACTCTCAACCATTCTTTCTAAGTCGTTAGTTTCGATGTACTGCCCACGGCTGGAGTGATCACGGATATTATAGCAATGATAATAGGATTTATTCTTATGTTCGTGATTTTCCCAAGTATATCCGCCCCCGCATACTCCGCAATAAATCATTCCGCGGAGAAGAAAATTGTGTTTTGATTGTCGGATATTTGTAGTTTGGTCTAATCTTACTCTTTGGCAAAGCTCAAACGTCTTTTTGTCGATAAATAACGGGTGCTTGCCTTTGTAAACATTGCCGCTATATTTGAACTCGCCAATATAAAATCTGTTTTGTAACATTAAAGCAAAAGCGCTATGTGATGGCTGGTTTCCAAATCGAGAAGTCAGACCTTTAGCATACATAACATCCCGCAACTGCTCCATTGAGTATTGACCGGTGGCATATAATTCAAAAGCTTCTTTGATTAATCTTGCTTTAGGTTTATCAATGACGATAATATTTTTTTGTTTGTCCGGAGTGCCGACATTTACATTTTTATAACCAAGATGGGCAGGTGCTGGAAACCAGCCCTCTTTGGCTTTTTGCTCTAAACTCTTTTTGACTTTTCTTGCTGTCAAATCTCGTTGAAATTGATTGATTGCCGCCAAGATAGTATCAACTAAATTACCCTCCGCGCTCTCCTCTCCGGCCGACGGCTGTTCGATGGCGGTAATCTTTGTCCCGACTTTATTAAGAGAACTTTTAATGGTGATATGGTCGGCAACATTGCGCGCCAGCCGATCCGTGCTTTTAACGATGAAGTAATCAATCTTTTCCTCTTGGCACCTAAGAATCGCTTCTTGAAGTCCCGGCCGATTCATATTGCTGGCGGTCTGGCCGGGGTCTTTAAATATCCCAACTAATTTATAGCCATTTTCTTGAGCGAATCTTTTACCAAATTTAACTTGATCCTCGACCGATTTTCCTTTTTCGACCTGCTCTTTAGTTGAGACCCTTGAATAGATTATTGCTGTTGGCATATGTCGGCATACTTTAAGCCCCCGTCGAGATAAGGCAAACACCCACTCTCAAACGGGGGCTTAAAAAGGGTGTTTGCCATATTTGTTTTTATTATAGCATAATTCGATTCAAAAAATAGATAGTATAGATTGGTATAGAATATACTCACCCCTAAAGGAAATACTATATAGTAATACTTTATAATAACTTCTATAGTGATTTATCTTCAAAAACATTTT
>JAPLVI010000142.1 GCA_026397195.1 Candidatus Berkelbacteria bacterium
TACCAAGAGGAGGACATTTAACAAATTTGCCGTCTTTATCCGCTACTTTCTTATCTTCAGCCGTGCAAGAACTATTCTCAGTGATAAACTTAGCGACACTATTAGCCAGCGTTCCCGTCTCTACATGATAACCAATTCCTCCCGGCAAGAGAGCTAATGTCTCCCACTTAGAATTTTTATATGTATCTTCATCACTCTTTTTATAAAATAAAACGCCCATACTGCCAAAATCTTTATTAGTCCAATCGGTCGGATATTTGAAGGTTAGATTATTTGTTTTGTCGGTATAAGTCTGCCAATCTTTTGTCTCATCGGTTTTATTGACTAAGCTCATTGAGGCATCATTATTCCAAGGAGAATACCACAAAATAAAATAAATACCTCCTGCAATAACAAGAGCGAAAGCTAAAATTAAAGTCAGCGCCCAAATCGCCCTGATATGACCGGTTGGTTTATCCGGCTCGAGCCCTACCTCACGTAATTTTTCTCTGTCTTGAACCACATTCCCCTCCTCAATCAGTTAACAGCTAACATAAAACAGTTAACAGCAACTTAAAAAATTTTATTTGTTATCAAAATTAACATCTGGTGCATTTTTGGCCTCTTCGGCTTGAGATTCTTCCATTTCAAACAAAGTCATCTTTTTATAGCTAAAGATTGAAGCGACAATATTTGACGGGAAAGCTTCAATTCTGATATTTAAATCTCTGACATTGGCATTATAAAATCTTCGCGCTGCTTCGATTTTATCTTCAGTATCAGTTAATTCCCGCTGCAATTCAAGAAAATTAGTTGAGGCTTTAAGGTCAGGATAATTCTCGGCAACAGCAAACAAGCTTTTCAAGGCTCCAGTTAACATATTTTCCGCTTTTTGCTGTTCTTCTACTCCTTTGGCTGAGATTGCATTGGCACGAGCTTCGGTCACTTTTTCAAAAACCTCACGCTCATGTGCGGCATAGCCCTTAACCGTTTTAACAAGATTCGGAATGAGGTCATATCTTCTTTTGAGCTGAACATCTATATCAGACCAAGCCTCCTGCGCTCGGTTTTTAAGCCTCACCAAACCATTGAATAGGGCAATGATATACCCAATTACTATTACTAAGACAACAATTACAATAATTAAAACAATCATTTTTTCCTCCTATGATTTATGCAAATATTATACTTCGTATATTTACTCTGTAATTATACTTCGTAGAATTTACTGCCTAAATTATAGCAAATTATCATATTTTTAGCTAGGAATCTAATTTTTGCGCGCGCAGGATAAGAAACATCGGTATTTTTGTAGCATGAATAAGATGAGGCAGTAATTTTTTATATCTTTTAGAAAGAAGGGGTTCTTTCGCTTCGCAAATTTTAAATCCTGCCTGGCTTATAGCATTAAGATAAAATGAAACTCTTCTTTGAAAATAGGGCGTTGTCGCACGCAGTCCGGCGATCTTTTTTTCTACTCGTTTAAAGATGGGGTACTCAATAAATTTAATTTTCGCTTCTTTACCTAAAATCTTATCCTGAAGGTTTCGAGAAATTTTGACAAAAGGTACGGTATAAGAAGGATGAGAAATAGCAATAATTATCTCTCCACCAACTTTTAAAATTCTTGCTAATTCTCTAAGGGGTCTTTTAATATAAGGAATGTCCATCAACACCATTGAACAAATAATTAGGTCAAAAAGTCCGGAAGAGTAGGGAAGAGGTTTCGTAAGGTCAATTTTTTCATATTTTATCTGCGAGTTGGCATTAGTCTTTCTTTTGGCCTCATCAATCATATTATCACTAAAATCAACAGCTAGAACCTGTCCTCCTTTTTCTGAAATATATCTAGCGACTCCTCCATCGCCACAACCGGCATCAAAAATCAGTTTCCCTCTAATTCCTTCAGGGTCTTGATAAGAATGTTCGAGCATTCGATAAATAGCTGGTAAGAGAATAAATTTACGATGCGCATCAATTTCAACCATTCTGGCAAAGTCACGTGCCACCTCTTCCCAAGCAACATTGCTTTTTTGCATTTAGTTACCTCTTAGCTTATAAATCCAAAGTCCTTGATAGTTTTCTCCTTCGGTGTCAGTTGTGGTCTCAAGAACTGACCAAATTTCACATTTTGTCCCATCATCAGATTTATAGCCATAATAATACTTATCATTCTCTGGGTCAACAGGTAATGTGTCTAAATATTTTGGAACTAGGGCACTTTTAAGATTTGAGTTCAAATCTTTTGTTTTTTCAATAGTTTCGTTAGTCGATGGGTATTTGCCGTTTTGGACTTTGTACTGGAGAAGCGCATCCTGTATCTTCTTGAGGTCTGCCTTGCGCTGTTGGTCTCTGTCTTGAGGCGTGCTGGTTGAACTTGGCGTTGGGGTTGGGGTTGCTGAGCCGGAAACAAAGGTATTTTTAACGTCACTCCAATTCTTTTCCACGACCACATCAGGCGTAGGAACATCGACTGTAATCTGTTTACCAATATCGGAAAAATTAAGCGTAACTTTGTTTTTTATCGTGATAACACTGGGCATATTAGCAAAATTGATTTCTAGCTTATGCATTAGGTGGTCTCTTTTCCCAAGATAGAATTTCACTGATTGAAAAGTGATGTCCTTTGCGATCCAAGCAAAATTGGGGCTGTTTTTAGAAAGATAGCTTGAGAATTGAGGACCACTTACTTTTACTTCATAAATATAACAGCTCACTCCATTCACTCTGCCTGAGCCTGTCCTTTCTCCGCTGGTAACAAGATCACTAACTTTTGTCGCATTTCCAACTGTGGTTGTTTCTTGACTTGAGGTGATAATTTTAAGCCAATCTTTGTTATAGCCAAGAATTTTCTTTAAATTTTCGTTCTTTAAATAGACATCTCTACCGTCATTAATCATTGATAAATCAATCATTGTTTCGGTTCCCAAAAGACTGGCAACACTACCCCCTATATCACTGGTGTCGGTTGCTAAATCAACCTCGAATTTATCCGGGCTCTGGAAAGTAGCCTTAATTTTTACTTCACTTTGAAGACTAAAACCTTCTTTCTTTATTTGTTCGATATTACTTTTTGTATTAGTTGCCCCCGTATTTTCCGTTCCTGTTGTTTCTACGCCTTGAACATTTGATGGGCTGGGTGATGGAGATAGAATCGAGGATGTGGTCGGAGTGGTGGTGGAAGTTTCAGATGGGGTTGACTCTTGTGTCTCAATGGCGATAGTTGCTTGGCTTGAACCATCAAGTTTAAAACTTTTGCCCGTCATTCTCTTGACTGAATCAGCTAGGGCTGGTTTAGCTTCAGAAGGCAAACCACCCCAAAGTTTCTCTAGGCGGATGGCACCATAATATTTCTCTAAGCCAAGATTAAAAATCCCCAACTCATTAACAGCAATCGTTTCGACTAGAATGATAATAATAAGAAATACTATTATCAGCCAAAGATAACCATAGCCTTTATTTTCTTGAGGAATATCAAGTTTTTGTCCGTCCGATGGCGGTGGTGTCGATGGGGTCTGGGGCTTAAGTTCGGGTTCGGGTTTTGGTTCGGGTGTCGGTGGTGACGTTTCTTCTTTTTCTGCAAAAACATCTTCCGGTTCTTCTTCAGCAATTGGCTTTATCTGAGTGCTTTCGGGTTCTTTGGGTGGTGTTTCGGGAGTTTCTGGAGTTTCGGGTGTTTTCATTTCCTCACTTTGAGGCATTTTGAATGATTCACCAGAGGAATCTCCGCCCTCTCCTTGGGGTGGAGAAAAATTATCAACTTTAGGCGTTGGTTGTTGATATTCGCCTGGTGTTCCGCCGGCTGGTGGCGGATTGTTTAAGTCTCCTTCATTTTCACCCTTATTTGGACCTTGAAAATTTTTATTTCCTTCTTGTTCCATAAACCCCTCCAAATTCATTAGATTAGTTCCTTAATATTATATCACTTTTAACTAAACGTGTGAATTAATGCTTATTCGGGTCTACTCAAATTTCTAATTTCAAATTTCTAATTTCAAAACAAATTAAAAATTATAAATTCAAAATTCAAAACAAAAACATATCGTTTTGGACATTTAGATTTTGGTGATTGGAAT
>JAPLVI010000039.1 GCA_026397195.1 Candidatus Berkelbacteria bacterium
AAACCGCTCCGCCGACCAACATAGCAATAACAATAATAATTGTAATTGCCCAAATGCCGCGGATATAGCCTTTTGGTTTCTCCGACCCTAAACCCTCATTAATTTCTTCTGCCATTTTTCCTCCTTTTTTAATTATCTATTCATTATTTCATTCAAAGGTGCAAAACTGGTTCTTAATTTAAATGTTTTAATCATCTCTTCCATTATACTCTTTACTTCTCCAAACTGCTTGTCGGCGTTTGACTCCCAAACTGTGCTTTTGAACTCGACAACATGATAGATGTTATTCTGTGGTTCGGTATAGCCAAAAAGATAAGTTAGTTCGTCATAATTTTCCGGACCGACCTCCATGTTTTCATACCTGCCTAAAATCTTTGTAATCTCAATGTTATTAATCGTTGTCTTCTCTTCGCTTAGCACTTTCATCCCGGCTTTTGTTTCATTGATGACTGTGGCAAGCGGTTTGAATGCAGAAGGATTATTATTCGGGTCGGGTTGATAGTCAAAAATCCTCATCTCTGAAGGCATCATTTCGGTGGGATAAAAGACGATCGGGCCTTTGCCGATATAAGTTTTGCTTGAATAAATTGTTCCTGCTCCTCCCGATCCGGAATCAAAAGCGCCAAAATCTTTGAAAACTTGCCAACCCGTGGGGTACGAAAATTCAAACCAGTCATTGGTGGTTTTGGTTAATTTGATGGTAGTTTCTGCTGATACACTTGGGCTTGAGGAAGTGCTAGTTTTAGAAATTTTAACTGCATCAATCCCTTTGATGGCGGTTAAATAGTACCAAGCAAAGACCCCTCCGCCAATGATAATTACTACAATCAAAATAATTAATATTCCCCAGACGCTTTTGAGATGTCCTTTGGGAGCCAGCCCATCAACATTTTGATTTTTTTCTGCCATTTTTCCTTCTATTTATTTGTTTTTTGTCGCTTCAATTACTTCATTGCCAAATTTGAACGAGGCAAGCATTTTGTTATAGGCATCAATTTTATCGGCGTTTTTTGTTTTACAATCAACGATAATAGTAAACAAGAAATCACCCGCTTTAAAATTGGAAATTATTTCGGCAAAATCCTCGTCACCCTTGTAAGTCGTCTTTGTTACACTAACGCTGCCAACTTTACTATTAGTTCTTTTTGGTTTAATCATTGCAGGCGCTTCGCGACTAATATCGATTGGTTCATTGGAAAAGTGAATTTGGATATAGATGTCAGTATCTTTCATCTCAGGATTCTCTCCTGACAAATATGCCTTTGAATAATTCGCATCTGAAGAGATGATTAATGAATTATTTTGCTCTCCGAGTGTCCAAGTATCAGGATAATCAAAAGAAAACAGTGCTGAAAGATTAATATATTCTTTAAGACCTTTCTTTGCTTCTTCTTCCTTCTTTTTCTCTTCGGCAGCCTTTTTGCTAATATCGGTATTTAAAAAAGAAAATGTTTCCTTGTTGGCATTGGAAATAGCATAAATCCAAACTGCAGTGGCAAGAAGCGTACTGAAAACTAAAATCAAAGTCACTGCCCAAATACCTCGGACGTGCCTTCTTTTTTTCTCCGTCGGTGTCTGTTCTTTGGTTGCATCTGGAGCTACAGTTACATCTTTTTCGGATTCTTTTTTTATTCCTTCGACGGGCTTTTTTTCTCGGCCAGAGATCGATCCGCCTTTGGTGGATTTCTTAATAGCGTCATGCTTTTGCCCCTCTTTTTTTTCTTTCACAAAATAAAATTTATTTTCTATGGCTTACCACGGATGTCAAAAATTAAACATAAGCCATCCCAGAACGAGCCGTGGCGAATGGAAGAGAAAACGAACTATCCGAGGCGTCAGGCCTAAGGATTCTCATCCCGACGTTACGTCGGATGGTAGTTCATCCTCCAATGAGGTTTAATAAGTTCTCCCATATTATACCAAAAATTAACTTAAATGTACTAGAAAAGGTAATCCCAATAATCAGGCCTAAAATTAGGGCTGAGATTATGAGTAACGTGATAATAACATTTTTTAAAGAAGCAGAGACATAAGAAGCATAAGCGGTAAGATTGGCAGGATTAATCGAACCAGCAATCATGCCTAGAATCATGCCAAAATAAATTCCCCAGAGCATAACCCCCAAAGGATAACCGAGACGAACAAAAATTAGTCCCAAGAACCCACCAATTACTGCCGCAAGTGCGCCAACTTCTACTCCTCGCAAAAGTGTATAAAAAAGCTCGAATCGTCCCTCGTGGGTTGAAAGTTTTACTGGGGTTTCATCGGTGCTGCCGAAAGTCGAACCGATCATCGCCCCGACTATTCCTAAAAGAGGGGTGAGAAAGAAAATCTTATCATAAAGAAAATAATCAAGATATGCTCCAATAAGGCTTAAAAAATAGACAGGCATAAGGGTAAAAATGATTGAACGTAAAAAAGTATAAAACCTTCCCCGCGCAGTTGGCCCAAGAATTGCATTTATATCAAGATTATTATCAACCCCCCACATTATTCCGGTAATAAGACCAAGGATAAGCCCGGGAATATAAAGAAGAGGGGCAGAAATAGGAATACGGGGAAAAAGCCAACGCAAAAAGAATTCAAGCGCCAAGGCACCAACTAGAAATACAACTGCAGTGGCACTAATTCGCGAGAGACTTGAGCCCGCTTCTTCGACCGGTGGAGCTTGAGGCTGCCAGGCATAAGCCTCTTCTGTGCCTGGTTCCGGAGTTTCTTTTTTGTAAACTTCCTCGGCTGGATGAAGAGTAGCATCAAAATCTGCTCGTTTAAGAGGGTCAGAAAGGATATCATAAGCACGATTGATTTCTTTGAACATCGCTTCAGATTCTTCAGTCTGCGTAACATCAGGATGGAATTGACGCGCAAGCTTGCGATAGGCTTTTTTGATTTCTTCTCGGGTTGCAGTTTCTTCTACGCCCAAGATTTGATAATAATTAGAGGCCATATTACAAAAAATCAGAAATCCGAAATCCGAAATCCGAAAAAATGACCAAATGACTAAATATTAGAATTTCGTCATTCGTCATTCTGGTTTTAATAATTTTTTCGTCATTCGTCATTTAAAATTTCGTCATTATATTAACTTGGTTGTGCTACTACCTCGCCGTTGTAAGCATTTATCTGGATTGTCTTTTTATCACTACCTGTATAATCTTGGTATTCGATTGTCCAATAAAGATAACTTTTAGGATCACCGACAGCGAGTGTTGCTGTTATTTGATAATTTTTATCTTTTTGTTTTTCCCGCCATTCTTTGCCCCCATTTTTTTCCGCAACCTGGAAAGCCTCAACATAATTTATCTTCCAATGTTGCATCATAACTGGTTTTAGATTTGAACCCAGATAATCTTCTTTAGGGATGGTCGCTCGAACATAATTTTTACTACGAATAGAAATTGAAATTGTCCACCAATTTGCTGGTTGCGCTTGAGAACCGAAAGTATAAACTTCAATTGTGTCTTGCCAATCAAGCGAAGGAGGGATTTTAGCCGAAGCTGAATAAAGAGCAACATCACTCTGCCATTGAGAGGCTTTTTGGCTTGCGGTTGTATAATTGTTTTTTATTTCCTCAAGAGCACTCGTGGGATCAAGATTGGTCATGTCATTTTTTGGGGCCTGGGTTGTACTTTCTGATGGGGAAGGTGTGGGAGTGGGTGTTGCCTGTTTTTTACAGCTTAAGCTCAAACCAAAGAAACTTACAATTATAGCAAAAAAGAGAATAACTTTAACAAAACGACCTAAAATTATAAGGCCTTGCCCTTTCTTTATCATTATCCCACTCCTTTTTATTCTAATATCCCTTCAATTATACAATATCTCTTCATTTTGAACCAGAAGGCGGGGGAGTGATTGGCTCATCATTTTTCCCCGAAGGGGAACTTTCAGTTTGCTCTTCCTTCTTCTCTGTTGGACCGGGTTTGGTAGCAGTATCACCTGCCGGTCTTTCGGTGGCAGTTGAATCGGTTGTAGTTTGAGTTTGTTTATTTGTCTCTCCAGCTGGCCCAGTTGTGCTTGAACTTGCCCCCTGGTAGAGTTTTTCTCCCACCTTTGAAAGTTCTTTGGAGAGTTCATCTGTCTTCGCTTTAATATCTTCGATTGGAGTATCTTCTTTGGCTATTACTTCGCGCAGGGCGGCAATCTTATCTTCGATTAATTTTTTATCGTCTTCAGAAATTTTTTCCTTTGCATCTGAAAGTGTTTTTTCCGCAGTGTAGATGAGATTGTCAGCCGTATTTTTTATTTCAACCGCCTCTTTTTTCTTTTTATCTTCTTCGCTATGTGTTTCTGCTTCTTTTTCCATTCTTTGAATTTCTTCTTCAGATAATCCAGACGATGCTTCAATTTTTATTTTTTGTTCTTTGCCTGTGGCCTTGTCTTTGGCCGAGACCGAAAGAATACCATTAGCGTCAATATCAAAGGTGACTTCAATTTGGGGAATTCCTCGTGGAGCTGGCGGAATTCCATCAAGGACAAATCTACCCAAGGATTTATTATCAGCTGCCATTTCGCGTTCTCCCTGAAGGACGTTAATATCAACTGATGTTTGATTATCAGCTGCCGTTGAAAAAACTTGGGTTTTAGAAGTTGGAATAGTCGTATTTCGTGGGATTAACTTGGTATCAACGCCACCCAAAGTTTCAATTCCAAGTGAAAGCGGAGTAACATCCAAAAGTAGAAGATCTTTAACCTCACCACCAAGCACACCCGCTTGAATAGCTGCACCGAGTGCTACCGCCTCATCAGGATTAACACCTTTATTGGGTTCTTTTTTGAAAAATTCTTTGACTTTTTCATGCACCAGAGGCATTCTTGTCTGTCCACCAACTAAGAGCACTTCATTGATATCGTCTACAGATAGTTTTGCGTCTTCGAAGGCTTTTTTGCAGGGCTCGATCGTTGATTCAACTAAATCTCGGGTTAATTCTTCGAGTTTGGACCGGCTAATCTTCATTACTAGATGTTTGGGGCCAGATGAATCCGCAGTAACAAAAGGAAGATTTATCTCTGTTTCTTGGGTGCTTGATAATTCAATTTTCGCTTTTTCGGCGGCTTCTTTAAGACGCTGCAGTGCTTCTTTATTTTCAGAAAGATCAATTCCTTCATCCTTTTTAAATTCGGAAATAATATGATCGACTATTTGTTGATCGAAATCATCACCACCGAGATGGGTATTACCATTGGTTGATTTGACTTCAAAAACACCTTCACCAAGTTCGAGTATTGTGATATCAAAGGTGCCACCGCCCAAGTCATAAACAGCAATTTTTTCTTCTTTATTTTTATCAATACCGTAGGCAAGTGAGGATGCAGTAGGTTCATTGATGATTCTTTTTACAACAAGTCCGGCAATTCGACCCGCATCTTTTGTCGCTTTTCTTTGTGAATCGTCAAAATAAGCAGGTACAGTAATTACTGCTTCTTTAACTTCCTCACCCAGATAAGCTTCAGCATCACTTTTAAGTTTCTGCAAAATAAAAGCAGATATTTCTTGCGGCGAATATTCTTTGTCCCCCATTACTACTCTAATGTCACCGTTGGCCGCTTCTTTCATTTGATAAGAGACCATTTTTTTGTCTTTCTGTACTGTCGGATCGGTAAATTTACGGCCAATAAATCTTTTGACCGAATAAACCGTATTTTCTGAATTGGTAATAGCTTGACGCTTAGCTAGCTGTCCGACCAAGCGTTGTCCATTTTTATCGATAGCTACAATTGAAGGACAAAGTGGTGACCCTTCAGCTGTTGGGATTACTTTTGGTTTACCGCCTTCCATAACGGCAACGACAGAAATAGTTGTTCCTAGGTCAATACCTATAATTTTTGGCATAACTTATTCCTCCTTGGGTTTTAATATAAATTTTTATGTATTTTCAATGTAAAGCATGCTTTACATTTTGTCAACCCCCTGCAGGGAAATCCAAAACTCAAATTTCTAAATTCTAAACAAATTCAAAATATTAAATTCAAAAATCCAAAAAGTTTTAGATTTTGTGTTTTGGTGATTTGATATTGTTTAGGATTTAGGATTTTATGCTTTGAATTTTCCTTTTGACACTTTTACTCTGGCATATCTAATAATTTTTTCTCCCATTTTATATCCCGGCTCTAATTCTTCAATGATAGTTCCTTCGGGTTTGTTTGATTTAGCCGAGATGGCTGCCTCAGCTAGACTCGGATCGAATTTTTTACCTGCAACATGATATTTTTCAATCCCCATATTATTCAGGATTGAATGAAACTGTTTTTCAATAGCGATTATACCTTGGACCCAGTTTTTTTCTTTATCCTCGTCGGGAATATGTTTATAGGCGCGGTCGAAATTATCAAAAACGGGCATCAAATCTAAAATAACTTGAAGTCGACCGTTCATCTCTCTTTGATTTATCTCATCAGCAGTTCGTTTGCGGTAATTTTCAAAATCCGCCTGCGTTCTCTGCCAGCCGTCCTTCATTTCTTTAATTTCTCGCTTTAATTTTTTAATTTCTTTGTCTTTACTTTTTTTCTTTTCCATAGGTTATTTTCTTTATTGGGTCTGGTTCTCATTCGAGGATGAGAACCAGTAATAAATGCAGCGGAGCTGCAACCTTGCCAACAAACCTGCCCTGATGCCCCGAAGCTTGCTTCGAGGACAGGTTTATTGTAACACCCAATCATTATAGATTAAAGCTTCGTTTTGGCAAGATCTTTGATGGCGGACCTACAAATTATGTGATATAAATTTAGCAAATGGATTTTCTAAAATCAAAATCAAAAATTTTTCTCTCGATACTTGTTTCTTTTATTATTGGAGTGGCAATATATCTTTGGTGGAAACCGGATATCAGATTTTCGGCTTCTGTAACTGTGATTATTTGCGCTTCGGTTCTATTAATCATAATTTCTATTCTTTGGCGTAAAGATATTTATATTCGTTTATCATCTCTTGTTTTCACTTTTATTTTTCTGGGATTTGCTTTCTCTTTCACCTATTTTCATTTTTCGCTTGTTGATCCACTTAATTCAGAAAAAATAGAGACAAATTTTGTTGGATATATCTGCAATGATCCAGAAGTTGGGATGGAAGTATCAAAATACGAAATCTGCCTTCTTAAGCTTGATGAAAAGAAGGCTGATTTCAAGATTTTGATGACGAATGATTTATATCCGCAATATAAAATTGGAGAAGTTATTTCTGGCAAAGGGAATTTAGAGCGGCCAGGGATGATAGATGGTTTTGATTATCAAAATTATTTACTGACTAAAAAAATATTTGCTGTCATTTACAAACCAAAGATCAAAAACAATAATATTAAATTCATTCAACCAAATGATATTGGCACTAATAAATTCTATCTATTAAAAATTAGAGAAATTCTTTTTTCAGTTAAGAATAAATTTGAAGGGACAATCAATCAAATTATGGCGGAGCCAGAAGCTTCTTTTTTAAATGGTCTGATTTTAGGCGAGAAAAGCGGAATGAGCAAAGAGTTGATTGATAACTTCAATAAAACCGGCACTACCCATATTATTGCTCTTTCTGGTTTTAATGTGACGATTATTATTTTTGCCGTGGCGACTTTGTTTGGTTATCTAGGCAAAAGAAATGCCTTTTTTATCTCACTTG
>JAPLVI010000134.1 GCA_026397195.1 Candidatus Berkelbacteria bacterium
TACTAACTGTGTCAATTTTTCGGAAACGAAAACGGCGCAGGAGTATGTTGTGTTGCAGCAATCCCTGCGTCGATGATTCGTTGTCCTTGCTACGTCCCTCAAGGAATCATGCTTGATCTCCCACAAAATAAAAATTATGTCGAATTTTGAAATCAAAAATTAATTGTTTTTTGTACGATAATATTGTATCTTAATTAATAGCGCGTAAAATAATGTTAACTATTATGTCATATTTTATTGTTCGCGGAGGGAAAAAATTAAAAGGTTCAATCAAGGTTAATCCCTGTAAAAATTCGGCCGTGGCTATTCTATGTGCTACTTGCATGTTAAAGGGAACAACCACTCTCTCTAATGTCCCGAATATCGAGGAAGTCAAAAGGATAATTGAGGTCTTGACTTCCATCGGTTTGAAAATCAGCTGGGTTGGCTCTCATGAACTAAAAATTATCAACAACGGCAGGATAAATTTAAAAAATTTAAACCACAAATCATTCTCTCAAACAAGGTCAGGTTTATTGTTTATCGGCGCCCTTTGTGCCATAAAATCAAATTTCAGCCTACCAAAAACCGGCGGCTGTGATCTTGGGACAAGAACGATAAACCCCCATATCCTAGCTTTAAACTACCTTGGAATTAAAATTAAAGAAACTCCCAACCACCTTAAAATTTCACAAAATAGTCCTCAGAGAGCTGAATTTGTAATGTATGAATCAGGCGATACCGCCACAGAAAATACCATTATGGCGGCTTCACTTATCCGCGGTAAAACTACAATCCACTTCGCCTCATCTAATTATATGGTTCAGGATTTATATTATTTTCTAAAAAATGCGGGCGCGAAAATAGATGGAATTAAAACTTTCAAAATTGTTGTCGAGGGTGTCAACAAATTAAAACCAGTTAAAAATTATCCCATTATGCCTGATCCTATTGAAGCGATGTCGCTTATCTCAATTGCTATTACTACTCAATCAAGACTAAAAATAATTGGTTGTCCAATTGATTTTTTGCGGCTTGAATTAGAAAAATTAAGAGTCATGGGGCAGAAATTAAAATTAAGCAGTCCCTATAAATCAGCCAATGGTTTTTTCGATTTAGTTGATATCGAGGTTATCCCTTCAAAGTTAACCGCTTTGCCGGACAAAATTTATGGCAGTCCATATCCTGGGTTAAATATGGATAATCTTCCCTTATTTCTGCCTATTCTTACTCATGACTGGACTTATGAAAATCGAGCCATTTATTATACAGAGCTAAACCGGCTAGGCGCTAATATCATGCTTCTTGATCCGCACCGTGCTACCGTTACCGGCCCTACAGAATTAAAACCGGCGGAAATTATTTGCCCGCCTGCTCTAAGGCCATCAATAAATTTGCTTACTTGCATGCTGGCAGCTAAAGGAAAATCCATTTTGAGAAATGCTTATCCGATTGACAGGGGCTATGAAAATATTGTTGGCAGACTTAATCATTTAGGCGCGAACATAAGAAGGGTAGAAGAGTAATATTGCTCTCTGATTTCGGACGATTATTTAGGTTGAATGGACATTCAGTCATAGCATAAATTCTTTGCCATTTGTTTAACGCAGACGAAAAATACAAACAAGACAAATTTAATACGGCGCAGGGCTGCGGTGTGTTGCAGTTATCCCTGCGCCGTGTGTTGTGTGACGAAGCGCCATCACTGGTTGGGGTCGGCCCAGTAGTCCCATCCCATGGACTGCGTTTCATGCCACTTCTTGTCGCCCGGACCCCGGACCATGAGGTGAACGCACAACTGCTTCGAGTCGCTCGGTTGTGCGTCTTTCCCCGCCAGAAAGCGCAAGTCGATGGCAACCTCGGATGTACCGACTCCCCCATTGGGGAGCATCCCACGGATGGTTAACCTATTGCCAAGGAGGTTCTCACAGATCCTTTTGGACTCTGTATTGACTCCGAGGCCAAACCCCTCAACGAGGTTTGCCCCAAAGATGTCGGCTGCTCGGCCGTCGATCCAGAGGCCCTTGTCGAGGACGAGCTTGACGCGCGCGCCAGGCTTGGTCGGCTGTCCGATGAAGTTCTTGACCAAGAGCGTAACGCCAACTGACCCTTGGTTGAGTGCCCAGGTGTTTTCGTTTGTGAGGACAATAGAGACACCGTCGGGAAGACTGGCACACTCCTCTGGTGGTGACGGAAGGTGAGCTTCTGGGGGTGGCGCGCCCTCGTACTCACCTTGGCCAACATCATGTCCTACCGGCGCCGGAGCCAAAACGCTGCGGTCAGCCGCAGCTGCCTGCTCGAGCTGACCAGGCACCAAACTATTGTTGATCCGATGGGCATCGACGATAGAAGTCGGGGGGGCGGCGGTCGGACTTGACGACTTGCCAATGGAGTACATCGACCAGCCAACGCCAACGAGACAGACAAGTACAACTATAACCGTTTTCGTTTTCATTACTCTACCACCTTATGCCTCAGGTGAGGCAGGATGTCACTTCTAACAATACTATTATACCATATAACTAAGAAAGTGTCAAGTTATCAAGCTTGACCTTATATTATTATTCAATTATTAGAGGGCAAGATAATGGTTATCTTCTGTTTTTGATCGTCTTGAGTTTTTCGGCTCATATTGCCACCATGCAAGGTAATAATCTTATTGGCAACAAAGATATCGATTATTGATTGAGAGAAAAGTTCTGGCTCAGGGAACATTTTTCCTTGATAGATAAAGATAATTTGAAGATAATTTGAGTATTTTGACTGGCGCGACCAAACTTTGATGCTCGATGAGCTCTTGGCCATGAGAGTTATATTTCTTAAAACAGCATAGATAGCGCTTAAAAGTTTTCCCTTATCCGCCAGAATAGGGATTTTCTTTTTGCGTGGTCGGTATCTAATTTTAATCTTGCGATTTAATAATTCATCATCACATCTTCTAATAGCATCATTCACCAGCTCAATTAAATTTAGGTTTTGTTTGTTGAGATAAAGCTCGCCGGTTTTGAGTTGGTTATAATAGACAAGACTTGAACTTTCCTCAATCAGTTCTTCGGTGTTTTTATGCAAAAGATTCAAAATTTTCTTTTGCTTTTCATTCAACTGCCCAGCTTTCTCTAAATATAAAAGTTCAATGAAATCACGGATAACGGGCAAGGGCGCCCTAAGCTCATTCGAAAAATGAATCAGCATTTTTTGATTAAGAAGAGAATATTTTTTTATCTTTTTCTTTTGTGCTTTTATCTCTTTGTAGCTTAATACAAAAAGATAAACAAAATA
>JAPLVI010000089.1 GCA_026397195.1 Candidatus Berkelbacteria bacterium
AGGCGAGGTGCGTCGATTGAAAGCGAAAGTCTCCCAGGTTGGGCAGGCAGGACCACCGAAGCCACAAGGAGAGGTTTCGTCCGTCAGCTTTGAGGACATTAAGGACGATGTCGAAATCTCCGTCAATGCCACTACAGACCAACCAGTCATCCTAATCCGTACTGGCAAACAGGGCTTCGCCATCCGTCCTCTGCCCCGCAAAGAAGGACCGGGCATCGATGTTAGGTGCTCGGTGCTCTACGCCGATCCAGATAAACGACACACAATCGGCCATGCCCTTCTTGAAGGAGAGGAATGGGAAGTCAGTGGGGCAGTACAAGTGGAATTCGGACCTGACGTAAACGGGATCCAACGCCTTATCATCAAGCTACCTCCCCCTCATACCTAGCACCTCGCCACCACAAGCCGCCACTCGGCATTATCTTTTGTGCCTGCGCAAGCAGGTATTAGTCATGCCTCGCCACCGCGAGACAAGACTTGTCACGGCTCGCATTAGCGAGACGGAACAAAGGATAATGTAAGAGAGCGGCTCGATTTTTTTGAAATCAAAAAACCCCGCTTTAGCGGGGTTAAATATCTTACAAAGCGTAGTGTAAATTACGTTCATCCTGAAAAATCGTCAGATTTCTTAATTTGCTAATACCATTCCCTATTCCCGAAAAAAATCCCTGTTTTTGCGGAGGGCCGGTTACATCGGCACTCGCACCTAACCAACCCGCACCGTATCCCCATAGCAAAAAGATGATAAACAAAACAATAACGATAAAGAAGATTTGATTGGCGATATCCTGACGTCTACTCATACAAATCAATAATATCACAACTTACAAAGATTTTAAACTATGAATCTCCCTAGCTGCATTTCTTTCTATCCCTTTATAAATTGGCTTAATTTCCAAAAAATAATAACTAAAATTATATTAATATAAGAAGTTAGATTTTTTTGTGAAAAATATTTTTAAAAAATTCAACTATTTTTTGCCAAAAATTAGATGTTAAATTATTTGACTTATTAGTTAGCAATGATAAAAAATTTCCCGTTCGAGGAAGTCGTTCCGGTGATGGCGTGGGTGAGATTTGGTTATAACTTATATCTGTTTCAACATAATTTTCATACATTGTGTGATGGGGCTTCTCCTCCTCTAATCCCAGCATATAGCGGGCAGTAAATCCTTCCTCTAAGGAAAAAAGGCGTTCAATTGTTGGCATATTTTTTTGTAGGTCAGCATCATTGTTGATATTGGTTAAGTACCAGCCTTGGGCACCAAGAAAATAACTTCGTTTTACTAGGGGGGAATATCCTTGAGATATTATCTTGCCCAGAAAGCGCCAATTATAGGGCTGCTCTTCAAATTCTAAATCAATTTTATCTCCCGTTTCCATGGAAACTTCCTGGTCATCAATTTCTGTTAATTGACTCAAAACATCACTGATTTCTTTTTGGCTTGTTTTTTGAGTAAATGATGGGGATAATTCTTTTTTTTCAAAAGGAACTGGCTCTGAAAAATCCATTGCCGCGTAATCAATCTGATAAGCAGTAACTAGGCCACTAAGTTTGATTTTTATCTCATTGCCTGAAATTAATGAGGGATCAATTTTGACCAAAATATCCTGCATTACTTTTGTATTGCCAATAAGCAAGCTGTCTACTTTTTGCCAGTCCTGACCATTCCAAATGCTCATTTGCAGAGGCCCTTCAGTCATTACCCAATTTTGAACTTTTTCCAACCATTCTGGATCATTTTGCAGACTTTCTAAAAACTGAGTATTGTTATTGCCAATTAAAGAAAGGAATTTGCTCCACGATTTACTTAGAAAATCACTTTCCTTTGCTTTAAGAATTAATTTTGCATTCTCAGGCTTGCCTTCAATCGGAAAGGTTAGAACCAGACCATTATAGAGGTCAGATATTTTGGTTAAATCTTGTTCGTTTAAATTACTTTCCCAAAACTGGTCATCTTTTTTGCTAATTTTTTGGCTTTGGTCTTTCCCTTTAAAATCAACAGCTTTATTCGGAGATATTGGCGCACTAATTGTATAAAGATTGCCCGCAAAATCCGGCAGAATCTCTGAGCCTTGAGGATGGTCAACCACCCAAAGCTTTAGACGATTGGTCTTTGAGACCTCGGATAATTCTTCGGTTAATTTTAGCCGGTATTTGCCGTTAACGGGTTTTAAATTCTCCAAAAGACTAAAACTTTCATATTGCCAGGGTTTAAGGATAGCAAAAGAGTATGCTTCATCCTCTAAGGTATAATTTTGGCCATCATAGGAATAAATATAAGGACATGAACCGGAAACATAGCCACCTGTAATGCCAAAATAAATGTAGCCGGAACTATCAATATAATCTTCTAAGTTAGAGTTGATAGAATCAATATATTCTTGGTCAGAACTTTGCGCCACGCAATCTGTCCCCAGCGACTCCCAGGCAGGGGTATTTTTATTCCAAATCAATCTCGTTAAACATTTGCCACCTTCCAAATTATCATAACCTATCCAGTCAAAATCAATTTTCGTAATATCGCTGATATTTTCATTAATTTTAAAACGATAAAGAAGATAATAATAACTATTTGCAGGGGCAGCCCATGAATTGCGCAGTGCATCTAGGTGGCGGGCATTAGTTAATTGAGCGCCAGTATATGCTGTCCAACTTACAGAGGTAGGAGGTGGTACTCCGAAACTGCCAACCATCTGATAAGCATTACTATCAGTGCTATTCAAATCATAAAACGACGTCCCATTAGCTTTTATTGGTGCTGGAACGCCCAAAAAAAATCCATAAAAAAAGAAAGCCACCAAAACGATCAGCCAACTTTTATATTTCATAATCTATATTAAATCAAAACAGTTAATTATATTATAAATTTTAATATTAAGATATTCAAGTTAATATTATCTTATATCTTATGTGATTTCAGACCAATTTTAATCTTACCGAGAGCCTTCAGAGTCTTTATTGATTGCGGCTCGGTGCGATAAACTTCATAGCCTGCTTTGGCTGCCTGAATCTTGTATACTCCATTTTCAATTGTCTTAAAGACTGCATTACCGTCTTTGTTGGTTGTTTCAACAGCAATAATTGCCTGGTCTTTCTCTCTAACCAAACGCAGCACTACAAGGCTAAGCGGTTTAAAGCTCGAAGAATCATAGACATAGACGACTGCTGTCTCTGTGGAGAGCATGACATAAATGTCCCAAGCCCAAATCAGGAGATATACAATGAAGATAATAATGTCAGCGATATTGCCACGAGCAATTAGAAGAATTAAGGCTAAGAATGTTCCAATAATAAGTAATGGTAGACGCAGGTATTCGAGAGCATTGAGGACATCTTCCCAAATTTGGTGAGCTGTTTTTTTCGACTCGGGAATGTCTTTGGTAATAACTGGGATAGTAATCTGTACTTCTTGGGAATTACTTTTCTCTATACTTGAGGTATCAATAATTTCTTTATTAAAGTATAAATTCTTGTAATAGAGATCTTCTCGGCCAGTAGTATAGGAGCCACCCTTAGTACCATATGGTCCTTCTTTAATTTGAACTACTAACGGTGAACGTACTTTGAGATAAAATCTGCCGGCGGGCAACAAAAGACTGAACTCGCCATTTTCATTGCAGATGATTCTCTGTTTGAGCTCCTTCATCTCGGCAGTATAAATCTCAACTATGGCTTTAGAAACTGGCTTTTTGGTTCCTTCATCAAAGACTACTCCCCACTTTCGTTTCTTTCTTCTTTTTCCTAACCAGACATAAGGGTTGTATCTCCAGAAAGTAATAATCAGAATTAAAGCAATCAACCAGGCAGAGAATGGGATAATACGGTTATGAACTAGGCTAGTGAAGAAATTGATAATATCATCCCATGGTCCTGGAGGAGGATTCCCGGTGTAAGATGGTAATGGCCCATGAGAAAAACTGGGACTAGGGCTGGGTGGGGATGAAGAAAAAGACGGTGAGCTGGTCGGCGGTCTCCTTGAGAAAGACGGAGAAACAGATGGCGGTTGATAATCAAGAAGGAAGGGCAGCGAAAGACCAGTGCCAATATTGTTGAATGAGTATTGGTCGTCAGCCGTAAGACGAATTTGCGTCGTCACTACTTCCGTCGGCGGGATATCAAAAGTCGAATCCCAAATTGAATTATAGGAGCTGCCAACCGCTTTTAGCCCTAAATTGGTGACATGGGTCGAAGCATGCCAAGTGCCGCCATATAAATATTCAAAAGTGATAACCGCCGTTGGATCGTCAACATCATTTAAAGTGTAGGGGAATTGGACCTGACGATTATCAGTTGACTGGATAGTAATATTATTAACCACTGGCGTCTCATTAGTCAGATAAGCGACCGTAAAATTAGTCACTGTCGGTGTGGTTGTTGTGTCTGTCGTGTCGAGCAATAATTCTATTTCCATGAATTGTAAATCACTCGAGGTGATATTTTCACCGCTCACCGTATAATAAGCACTCCAGGCCGCCGCAGGAAGACCGGCTAAAGTAGCAGCCGTTCTTGACCGAAAACGGACGGTTGTATTAGCTGGTACAGTCGCTGACCAAGAGATAGTTTGGAATCTAAGATTAACTGTTCCGGAATCAAGAATCATGCCAGTACCTGACATAGTGCCGGCTGGCTCATAAATATCCGAACCATAGGACATATAAGTATTTTTGTCGGTCGCTCCTTCACGATCATCATCCCAGCCGAAAAAGCGGTCATTGGGAGTAATGGCAGGGTTGGCAAAATGAACATTAACAATTGTTGGGCTAACTTTAGTATCAGCCAAGTATTTTTTAATGCCGTTGGTATCAAATTTAGTGAGGTAAATATCATGATAAGCAATACTGTTGCGGTAATCTTCCCAGATTATATAAAGCCCGCCGCCGGAAATTCCCAGATGTGGATTTATCTTGGTGTTCGCACTTGTCTGATTGACTTTAACATCATTAAATTGCTTTACATCTCCGGTAAATTTGGTTAAATAAATATCGGTATCAAAACCGGACAAGCGGTCATCACGAAAAACAATATATTGACTCCCTCCGTCAATAATAAAATCTGGGGCATAAGAATCAACTCCAACTCCAGAGTCATCGACTTTAACATCGCTAACATACTGGGGAACACCGGAACCATTAACTTTCTGCATATAAATTTCATTGTCCCCACTTCGCCTATCTTGCCAGACGACATAAGTATTAGCGCCGCCGCTTCGGATTACCGGCACTGTTTGGTTCCCCGTTGTCTCCACATTAACTTGCTGGTCTGCCCCTAACAGCACTGCTCCGGCAGTGCTGACAGAATTAAAATATATTTCATAGTTGCCAGGAGTCCTGTTGTCATCCCAAACTACTACTAAGTGAGTACCATCATAGGCAATCGAGGGATTATGATTCGCACCACTTACTTTGGGCACCGTAACATCAGCCCATTGCCTTACCCCGGCGGAGTTGATTTTGTTCATACGAACATTACCATTTACTTCCCAAACGACATAATAATCTGTGCCGACATTGAC
>JAPLVI010000127.1 GCA_026397195.1 Candidatus Berkelbacteria bacterium
GGTTAAAATTCCATTTGGCATTGCTCAAGTCGGAAAAGCATTCCGTAACGAGATTACCCCTGGTAATTTTATTTTCCGCACCCGCGAATTCGAACAAGGAGAGATTGAATGGTTTTGTGACCCTGAAGAAAAAACAAAGAGCCCGGACTTCTGGTTTGAGACTTGGGTCAATGAGTGGATGCAGTTTTTTATTGATTTAGGAATAAATAAAAAGAATCTCAAATTCAGACCGCACAGAAAAGAAGAATTAGCCCATTATTCTAAAGCGACAACCGATATTGAGTATAATTTTCCTTTTGGCTGGGATGAGTTGGCTGGTATTGCTAACCGCACTGATTTTGATTTAACTAATCATGAAAAAAATTCAGGGCGTGATATGAAATACTTTGATGAAGCGTCAAAAAGAAAATACATCCCTTATGTAATTGAGCCGACCATGGGGATAGACCGCACTATTTTGGCTGTAATTTGTGATTCTTATAGCGAAGAGGAAGTAAAAGGAGAAACACGAGTTGTTTTCAAGATTAATCCTAAATTGGCGCCGGTAAAAGTGGCTGTTTTGCCTTTGGTTAAGGATGAAAAAATTAAAAAAATCGCGTTGACTTTGTATAAAAAAATAAAAGAAGCGGGGATGGCGGTTGAATATGATGAATCAGGCACTATTGGTCGCCGCTACCGCCGGCAAGACGAAATTGGAACGCCATGGTGTGTAACGATTGATTTTGAAACGCTCTCCGATAAAAAAGCAACTATTCGCGATAGAGATACATTAAAGCAAGAAAGAGTAAATATTTCTGAGCTTAAGAAAGAATTAGCAAGAAAATTAGCTTAAAGCACTCTAAAGATATCCACAGAAGCCACCATTGACTTCTTTTGTGATATAATATAGAAGGCAAGGAGGCGCCAGACCGCCTAGATTGGTGTGTAGAGGGTTTCGGGCCAAAGACATCGCTGTTGAACTTGGGACGTAAGACGTTGTCCGCGGTCACCCCTGGCCGTCGTTGTTCCTCAGGACACGATTCGGCTAGTTGTACGCTCTGCGGCTTCGGGCCAACCCCAGTTCTCGAGCGAAGGCCTGCAAGATGGGGCACGGAGCCAAAGCAATGCTCTGGTGCAGGTTGTATAGTTGTCATGGTGAGCAGTATCACGGAGGTTGACGACCATGAGACACAGGCACGACGTCCAGCAGTTCAAGCGAATGGGCCTCGACTTCACCGCGACGACTGTGGCGACCATCCCCAGCGGGAACATCGTGGCGCGTCTCGTCGGCAAGACGTTCGCCCTGGCCTGAGCGAAGATCGCGCTCCAGTGGCGAACGACGACCTAGACAGATGTTCAGCAGTAACTACCTCCCCCGCAGGCACCTCGCCTGTATCTACCTGCGCATGAGGAGGCATCCAATGCGCGAGTTCTCCGGCGACCTCTGTGGCGATCCTCTTCATCTCCGCTGTTAGCCAGGCAGGCTAAGCGTCCAATAGGACGCGACAACGGATGATGACAGTGGTGGACCACAGAGACATCGCCAAGCACAGCCGGACGGGTGTCCGAAGACAGAGAACAATCGTTGCTGCCGCAAGCAGCCTCGCATTACGTTTTCTCGCCTTCGGTCACCCGGTTTTTTTATTCAATATTTAAATAGTATATAAGAAGTATATACTATTTTTTAATTAAAATTAACCACAGCCGATTATGGCAAAAATGACCAAAATTTAGGTCCAAGTGGTAAAATGTGGATAAATGTGGGGATAACAGGTTAATTTCTGTGGGTATTTACATTTTAATTAATTGAACTAGAATAGGTTATGTGATGGAAAGGGATAATAAAACAAAAAATCAAACAAAAGGAGAGGGCTTAAGAACTCATCAGAAACTTGGGTCTGGCTGGGTTTCGAATGCCAAATCGAAAACCAAAACGATTTTTCTCGGGGAATATAAGCACAAGATTGATGATAAAGGAAGACTTGCAATGCCCTCCAGATATCGAGAG
This sequence comes from Candidatus Berkelbacteria bacterium, assembly GCA_026397195.1. Taxonomy (GTDB): domain Bacteria; phylum Patescibacteriota; class UBA1384; order JAHJRZ01; family JAHJRZ01; genus JAHJRZ01. The sequence continues at coordinate 1,988 of JAPLVI010000127.1, forward strand.
AAGCTTCAAGAGGGAGTAGTTATTACGCGTGGACTTGATAGCTGTCTCTTTGTTTATCCCAAGAAAGATTGGAGAATTCTAGCGGAGAAGATTGCTAGACTTCCACTTACCCAGTCAAATGCTCGAGCTTTTGCGAGATTAATGCTCGCTGGCGCTATTGACATTGAACTTGATAAACAGGGAAGAGTTATCCTGCCATCGTATTTAAGACAATATGCAGCCTTAAAGAATAAAGTGGTCATTGCTGGAGTCTATAATCGTCTGGAGGTCTGGTCACAAGGCAGATGGGGTAGATATAAGAAGAATGCCGAAGAAAATTCATCTGAAATTGCTGAGAATTTAAGTGAATTAGGAATATGAGAGTCAAAAAGCCAAAATTCAGAATAAAAGTATTAAAGAGTACACCGAGGCGGGTTGCTTCGCGGAAAATTGTCTACAGGCGACAAGCGAGGCGAAGACAGAGATTGGTACATTTGAATTTCTAGCGTTCAAATGCATAGAGGAGGGTATTTGAACTACGAATTAACCTAATTAACCTAATTATTCTAATTAACCTAAAAAATTTTGGGCATTTGGAGATTAGTTATTGGGATTTGATTAGAATAATTAGAGCAATTAGAAATTAGAATAATTTATTTCATGGGCAGATTTTTCACCCTAACTAATTCCAAAAAAAGCTTTAACGGCTTTGAGCGTCGGCGCACAATTAGTGTTAAAAAAGGTGCAGGGCCAGTTTCTCTGAAATTCATCACCATCGCTATTCTTGCTGCCCTAACTCTTCTTTATTTGGGTGTAGCCAACGGCTCGGCGACTAAGGGTTATTCTCTTAAAGCCCTCGAAGAGGAAAAAACAAAAATTGAAGCACAAAATGAGAGGCTTGAAGTGGAAGCTGCCCGTCAGAAATCATTAAAAGAAATTGAAAACAAAAACAAAGATTCGGGGATGGTGCCGGTTACCAATGTAGAATTTGAATAGATTGAAAAAATGGCCAAAACCGATTTAAACAATGGGTCGGATTATAGCGAGCGAAGAATTACTTCGCTTTTCTTTATTTTAGTTATTATTTCTCTGGTTGTGGGAGTAAGGCTTTTCCAGATATCAGTTCTTGAGAATAAAAACTATATTGCTCAAGCTGAATCACAACACAATGTGATTGAAGAAGTCCCAGCTCATCGTGGAAAAATTTTAACGGAAAGTTATAATTCAGATGAAAAATTTGAACTGGCGACCAATATTTCGCTTTATGCTTTGACCGCCGTGCCAAGACAAATTCCAGATAAAGAGAAAGCGGCAACACAGCTGGCGCAAGTTTTAGGACTGGATAAAAATGAGATTTATTCAAAAATCAAAGGCAATGAAGCTTATATTCCGCCCTTGGCTCATAAATTGACTATTGAACAGGCTGATGCTGTCCAGAAAAAAGATATCAAAGGAATTTATATTGTCCCAGAAGAATGGAGATATTATCCTGAAGCTGACCTTGCAGCTCATATTCTTGGTTATGTTGATACTGAAGGTAAAGGTAATTATGGGGTTGAGGGCTATTACAATCAAGAGCTTTCAGGAGATTCGGGCGCCTTTTTCGCTGAAAAAGATGTCAAAGGAAGATATATTCAAGTATCTTCTAAATCTGATCCGCAGGATGGCAAAGATTTGGTTCTTTCGATCGACCGTTCGGTACAAAAATATACTGAAGATTTGATTTCTAGATCAGTTGAAAAATTCGGTGCCAAGGGCGGCGAGATTATTATTATGGATCCCTCAACTTTTGAAATTATTGCGATGGCAACCGACAAAAGTTTTGATCCTAATAATTATGCTAAAGAAGCCAAAGAAAAAACAGTTAATATTTTCTCCAATCCCAACACCGCTAATGCCTATGAACCTGGTTCGGTAATTAAGGTGATGACGATGGCAGGAGGAATCGATTCGGGAACAGTTACTGCCGCTACGGAAAGCACTTTTCCTGCGTTTGTCGAGATTCAGGGGCACAAAATTTGGACTTGGGATAAAAAAGCTCACGGCAAAGAAAATATGACACAGGTATTGGAGACTTCAAATAATGTGGGTATTATTTTTGTTCAACAACGAATGGGTAAACCGACATTTTATGATTATTTTCGTGACCGATTTGGTTTTGGCGACAAAATGGGGATTGATGTTGATTCAGAATCACCGGGTAAGCTCGTGCCTTTAAAGCAAATGCAAGACGTTGAAGCAGCCAACATTGCTTTTGGACAAGGAATTGCGATGACACCCCTTCAAGTTATCTGTGGTTTTGCAGCGATAGCTAACAACGGAAAACTTTTACAACCGCATGTTGTTAAGCAGATGATCACCCACAAGGGCAATCAAGAAGAAGTGCGTGATGTCAAACCAAAATTTGTGCGGCAGGTCGTATCCAAAGAAACGGCTGCGATTATTAAAACGATGATGGAAGATGTTGTTCTCTATGGTTATGGCAAGGAGGCTCAGGTTCCAGGATATACGATTGCCGGTAAAACAGGTACCGCCCAGATCCCAGGTCCTGGCGGCTATCTTGAAGACAAAACAATTCATTCTTTTGTGGGTATGGCTCCAGCAGATAACCCTAAATTTGTAGCACTAATCAAGCTTGATGAGCCTCAAACCAATCCCTGGGCATCTTATACTGCCACTTCTGTTTTTTCAGAGCTTGCTTCTCATCTTTTTAAATATTATCAAATCCCCCCAAATAGCTAAATTCAAAACTCAAAATCCTAAATTCTAAACAAATTCAAATAATAAAATTCAAAATTCAAAACTGTTTTGAATTTAAATATTTGGATTTTGGTATTGTTTAGGATTTAGATATTTGAAATTTGAGTTTATTTCTTGCCTGATGGCATGAAATGTGATATAACCTTTAATATGCGTAAATTTGGTTTAAAAATTTTGGAGTTATATTTAAAGATTACCTCAAGTCTTTTTTTGGCACGATATAAACCAAAAATTATTGGTGTTACCGGTTCAGTAGGTAAATCTTCAACTAAAGAAGCTATTTACACTGTTCTTTCGGCTAAATTTAAGGTACGTCGTAGCCTTGGCTCTTACAATAATGAAATTGGGGTGCCTTTGACGATTATGGACGAAGAATCGTCAGGTTCTAATATTTTTGGCTGGATTATTGTTTTTTTCCGGGCGATTGGAAATTTAATCTATGATAAGGATTATCCTCAAATATTGGTTCTAGAGATGGGGGTGGACAAGCCCCGTGATCTTGAATATCTTTTAAATTTTATTAAACCGAAAATTGCCGTTATTACTTCAATTGGGGCGACTCATCTGGAAAAAATGCATAGTGAGCAGGAAGTATTAAAAGAAAAATCAAAATTAGCCCTTCGTTTACCGAAGAAAGGAATCGCCATTCTCAATTTTGATGATACTAGACTCAAGAGACTAGGTTTGGATATTTCCCGCAAAGTTGTTTTTTATGGTTTGAACAGTCAGGCAAATATGTATGCTACGGAAATTAAATATGAAAGAACGGGAATGAGCTTTAATATAAATTATGCCGGAAGTGTTATCCCGGTGGATATTGCCTCTTTCGGCACAGGACAGATCTATGCGGCGCTAGCTGCTTGCGCAGTGGCAACGATTTTAGGTATGGATTTAATTAGCGCCTCGCATGAAATAAGAAAAATTAAGGGCTTGAAAGGAAGGCTAAAACTCTTTTCCGGGAAAAAGGAAATTTTTGTTTTAGATGATTCGTATAATTCAAATCCGATGTCTGCCAGTTCTAGTTTAGAGACGGCCGCAAGAATAAAAGAAAGTTTGGGCGCACAAAGATTAGTTGCGGTTTTGGGTGATATGTTAGAATTAGGCAAGATTTCACGGCGCGCCCATATTAATCTCGGCCGCGAAGCAGCCAAGACCGCCAATATGGTTATTGCGGTTGGTAATGAGGCCAAAAATATTTATTCAGGTGCTGAAGAGACGCTTTCTGGCTCTGCTTTGTGGTTTGCTGATTCAGAGTCAGCGGCAAAGATGTTTTTTTTGCCTTTATTCTCGCTATGCTTCTTACGCCAATTTTGTCGCATTTTCTTTATAAATATCGCGTTTGGAAAGAAATAAAAACCGAGGCGATCACCGGCGAAAAATTAAAGTACTTCTCAAAACTACACAAAAAGAAGCGCCATACCCCGGTTATGGCTGGTATCTTAATTTGGGTGGTGGTGGCAATTATTACTTTGCTTTTTAATTATTCCCGCTCCCAAACACTTCTACCCCTCTTTACTCTTATTTCTGTCGCGATTTTGGGTCTGGTTGATGATTATGTAAATGTCCGCGGTGTTGGCGGCATAAAGGGAATTAACTGGAAAAAGAAGATGATTTGGTTGATTATTTTAGGCGCTATTGGCGCTTGGTGGTTTTATGATAAGCTTGGTTGGAATACGATCCATATTCCCGGGATTGGATTATATACGATCGGATGGTGGTATATACCGTTATTCATTTTTATCTTTATTTCTTCCGCCAATGCCGTCAATATTACTGACGGGCTAGACGGTTTGGCGGGCGGGCTATTGTCTATTGCCTTTGGCGCTTTCTCAATTATTGCTATGGTTCAGGGTAATTTAGGCTTGGCGCTTTTCTGCGGGACGGTCGTTGGCGCAGTTTTGGCTTATACTTGGTTTAATATCTTTCCTGCCCGATTTTTTATGGGAGATACTGGCTCATTGGCACTCGGGGCGACTTTAGGTGTGGTGGCAATGCTTACTAATTCGGTCATTGTGCTTATTATTATTGGTATTGTCTTCTTTTTAGAACTTGCTTCATCAGCGCTTCAGATTTTCTCTAAAAAAGTCTTCAAAAAGAAAATATTTCTTTCAGCTCCTATGCATCATCATTTTGAAGCCATAGGTTGGCCAGAAACCAAAGTGACGATGCGTCTTTGGGTTATTGGTTCAGTAGCTGCGGTGATTGGGCTCGCTATTGCTCTTATTGGTCGCGGATGAACTACCACGGACTGACGTCCGTGGTATCCTCGGCCTGACGCCTCGGCCAGTTCGACATCTCCTCCGGCCCACTTCGAACGCTTAAGGCTGGCTTGTATCCACTTATCTTAGCCCGTGGTATTAAGCCAGAGAGATGATAAAATTGATTTTGTTGATAAGTAAAGATATAATTAGGTTAAAGAATAATTAAGGAGGAATATGGCGGAAGAAAAAAATCCATTTATGAACCCAAAAACACTGATTGAGGGTGACTTTTTCAAAGAAGCAGGACTTGATGGTTTGCCCCAAGAAGAAAAAGAAAAAATTATGACTAAACTCATCGAATCGGTGAGAAACCGGGTTTTAATCCGTATCGATGATTTAATTAAACCTGAAGATAAGGAAGAATTTAACAAAGTTCTTGATTCGGGTAAAGATGAAGAGATTAATAAATTTTTAGAAGCAAAAAAGATTAATGTCGCGCAATTAGTTGTCGAGGAATCACTCTTAGAAAAAGCTGAACTCTTAAATGCTCTAGCGCAGTTAAAAAAATAAGAAAGGAAATATAAGCTTATGCAAACACCTCCGACTACTCCCAGTGGCGGTAGCAGCCCGGAGCCAGAACCGACCCCAACTCCCGGGGGTGGTCCTGCCTATGGCCCTCGCGGTCCGGAAAGCCCTTACGGTCCAGGACCGGCGCCCGGAGAAACTAGGGAGGATTATGAGCGACGGGCAATTGATATTTGTAATGAAAGAGCTGACCGTTTTGAAGAGACGGACCGGGAAAGATATCGTGGTTTTTTTGGTAAAATCACTGGGTGGTTTGACCGCGAAGGAACACGTCGAAGAGCTGATACCCTAGACGAAGTTGCCGAATGGGAGAAAAACCCAACCTGGAAAAAGTGGGCCAAAATCGGCGCTAAAGTTGCCGGCGGTTTTGGTGTTGCCGCGACTATGGCTTTTACTGGCGGCGTAGGCGCAGTTCTTACTCCCATTCTTTGGACAATTGGCATGAGAGAGGGGTGGGATGGGGCATTGCAACTCTTAGAGAAAGCTGGTTTTGGCAGAGGCAGAACTCAAGCCGAGGTTACAAAACAAGAGGCTTTAAATCAAAAGATAACCGAACTTAAACAATTAGTCCGAGGCGGGGAATTGACACCCGAAAGATTTCAGCAAGCCGTGGATGCAATTTTAGAGGCTGAGCGACAAGTGATGGAGCAGATTGAGACTAATATGACCAGCGAACGACGCTGGAAGCTGGGTCGGGCAATTGCTTCGACCGCTTTAACAGTTGGCACCGGTATCATTGGCGGTGTTCCTTTGGGCACGGCATCGTATGCCAAAGAGGCAACTGGTGCGCCAACGCATCTCATCGGACACAAAAGTTCGATTTTTCTTGATGAATCACACCGCGTTTTTTGGAACTTTAAAGGTGGACAATTTTTATATAATAGCCCAGCTGAATTTACAAAGGTGGCCCATTTTGCCACCCAAAATGCTGCTTCCTGGACGCATTATGGCACTTATTTCTTTAAGGC
>JAPLVI010000080.1 GCA_026397195.1 Candidatus Berkelbacteria bacterium
AAAAAGATAAGGATGAAATAAATAAGAAGAACAGCAATAATTGATAGCCCAAAATAAGAATAAAGATAAAAATCATAAACCGCCGCTATAACCAATGAAATAATAAGCCCCTCTTTTTCCACATTGAGAAAAAAACTGGAAACAAGGATCAAGATAATTAAATTTATTGTGCCATTATAAATCGTCAAACCAGAAAAGAAACCAAGCTGAAGACTTATAAATAAGATGATGAAGATGAAAAGGAAAATATATTTTGACATTATTTATTTTTGATAATAAAGCCTCTCCGGCCTATCGGCCGGAGTATCCTGCCGATACCGGCTTTGTTATTGTCCTCCGCTCGCCTCGGCTCGCTTCGGGCTGACAAAATTATTAACATAATTACGAAATTATTTTTTGTTAGAAATAATGAAAACGATCTCAAGATGATTAAAATCAGCTGCTGGTTTGACTCTCGCTGACTGGAAGATTTCACTTTCAGGTGAGGTTATCTCGGCTATTTCACCAACAATTAAACCCTTGGGCATTGTTCCGCCTAAACCCGAGGTGATAATTCTCTGTCCAACTTTAAGGGGAGATTCTTGAGGCACAGAATCAACCCTAACATTAAAACCAACTTCCCCCTTGATAATTCCTGGCGCCCGAGATTCTTGAATCTCTACATTTACTACGCTTGTCGGATCAACAATTAAAGTAACTTGAGAAAAATTACTATCCACTTCAGTTAATTTACCTAAAAGCATCTGCCCTGAAACAACGGGCATTCCTTCACTTAAACCATCTTTTTTGCCTTTGTTGACAATAAAACTACCGCTGACACTGGTTGGACCTCGACCGATAATATCAGCTACAACCAATTCATTATCTTTTAATTCTTGTTTTAGACCAAGCTCGGCCCGTAACAATTCATTTTCTTTAAGTGCTTCAATTAATTTTGAATTTTCAAGTGTCAATCCAGCATTTTTCCTTTCAAGCTCAGCTTCTTCATCAGAAAGTCGTTTGATTTCACCTATTTTATCAAAAAATCCTCCTGTCTTATCACCTCCTTTATAAAAAATTTTAGTTACAGGAGTAGTAATACGAAAAAGAAAATTACGCGTTGGATCAAGGAGGTATTTTCTAGGAATAATAAAATTCAGGATGATAAAGAGCACAATAATGCCAACGATAACTAAAAAAATACGATTTTTAAGCAGTTTAACCATAACTTATTATTTCTGGCAAAATATGCTTGGCCGGCAGACCAGTGATGGATTACCGGCCTGGAGCGAGTACCGCTTTGGCGGGATGAGTGGAGGAAATAACAAAGCGATATCCGCATGATACTCTGGCCTCTGGGCCAGAGAGCTTTATTGTCTTTTGTACTCGGTCGGCAACAAAACTTCTTCTAACGACTTCAAGTCCTCAAGGACTATGCCTGTCCCTCGGACAACACAGGATATTGGATCATCAGCCACATAAACCCTTGTTTCGGTCGCCGCGGTGATTAAAGCATCAAGTTCCTTTAAAAGCGCCCCGCCGCCTATTAGATAAATTGGTTTTGAGAGTGCTTCTCTAATTTTTTCGTCGCTTATTGTTACTTCTCTTGGCAAGCCGGTAATTAAATCTCTGCCTTTCATCGCCATTTCCATTGGCTCCTGCATTGGCATGGCAGAGCCGATCGCCATCTTTATATCCTCAGCTGTTCTCTCGCCTAAAAGAAGATTAAAATTTTCTCGGGCATATTCAATAATGCTTTCGTTTAATTCATCTCCAGCAATACGAAGAGACCTTGAAGCAACAATACCACCCATCGAGATAACCGCCACCTCAGTCGTTCCTCCACCAATATCAACAATCATTGATCCTGTAGGATCTTGGATAGAAAGCCTTGCGCCAATAGCTGCAGCCATCGGTTCTTCAATTAAAAAAACTTCTCTGGCGCCGGCATTAGTTGTTGCTTCCTCTACTGCCCTTCTTTCTACTTCAGTTACACCGTAGGGAATACCTATGACTACGCGGGGCCGAGGAAATAGAGAAAAAGTTGAGGCGTGGACCTTATCTATAAAATATCTGAGCATTTGCTCAGTTGTTTCATAATCAGAGACTACGCCGTCAACCAGAGGCCTAATAGCCACAATATGAGCAGGTGTCCGTCCAACCATCTTTTTGGCTTCATCACCAATTGCCAGAATTTCCTTGGTTTTTTTATTAATCGCAACAACTGATGACTCTTTAATAACAATCCCCTTGCCCCGCACATAAACTAAGGTATTAGCTGTTCCTAAATCAATACCGATATCATGTGAAAACCTACCTAGTATCTTATTTAACATCTTAAAATTTTCTTTTTATTGGATTTCGCCTGAATACCCAGCTCTTTCCGCGAAAAGGGCTGGGATGAAGGCCAATAGATGCAGCGGCCCGTCTCGGCAGACCCCGAGCCGAGGTCCGTCCAAGACCATGGCCGAGACAGGTCTGACGGAAGCTGCAAATAATGCCCCGAACCCGCCCTGATACCTCGCAGCTTGCTGCGAGGTCGGGTTCATTATACTGAATCACTCTCAAGTCTAGGCAAAGAAAAATCTTTTGTCAACCTAAGCCTTAACTTAAATCCCCCGCATTTTGCGGGGGATTTAATTATCTAGTTCCCTATTTCAATTATCGGCTTAGCTGGCTAAATACAGTCAATTTTTCTCCTGAAGCTGGCCAGTGGCAATCATCGTTTCCCACGTTATAGTAATAATGCTGGCTAAACTCTACTTGAGTATAATCTATATTAGCAGGAAGAGTGTAAGTAGGATCATGAGTTTGTATCTTGTAATGTGTTCCAACAAGTATGTTGGCCGGAAATTCATTATCATCAAGTAACCAATGAGCAACTTGATCGCCATTGTCTTTTTTTGTCAGGTAAAGATTGAATTGTCCATTATTTTCCACCCTTGTAGTATTATTGGCTCCTTGGACAAAATATATATCGGTTGCTACTTGAATCTGATCTCCAGCTTTGAATTGATTCGAATCCGGGGTGGTCATATTCTTGATATTGAAGATCACCTGTAATTCTGCTCTAGGAGGATTATTAGTGCCATCAACTCGAGTTACTTCATACATTTTGTTACGACCTTGTGGATAGGTGCTGCGTGCATAGTCGGTCAAGGGAATCTGTTGCCAATCGGTATTATAAGCATGGCCTGAAACGGTACATTTGACCGAACCACTGGGATAATTTGATTCTGAGGCAGAGGGAGAAGCTGTATTTGAGGTTGAAGGTGAGGGTGTTGCTTTTTGTCTGTTTGGATGTCGATAAGAAATCTCTGACCAATTGAATCTGTTAGTGAAGACTTGTCCACTAATGAATTGTAAGTCTTTAGGACCATTGTCATATAGGAACAGGTAAACCATAGAATTATTGGTTTTCATCCAAAGATACATGGGAAGGAAGTTACGCGTTATTTTGCTAGTATCTCTACCTAAGGCGTACATTGGTTTATGAGCTTCAGGATTTGTTGAACCCAAAATTCCTGGCTCAGCGAAAATAACATTTTCCCAACGAAGGCCCCATCTTTCCATCTCGGCAAGAGAATCAATGTGAAATTTCTTTGCTCCTGCGACCCAATAAACTTGGGGGCTGTCAGGATTTTTAACTAAATTTCCACCACGATAACGGTAAGGAACTACATCATAAGGCATTTGACGATTTTCTGGCGAAAAAAGAGAAATTTCATTCCAATTATGTCGTGTTAGGAAGACTGTGGGTACTGGATAGTGCTTTAATTTACCACCAAGTATTGAAAAAACTCTCGGATCATCACTAAATTTCACCGTCAAACCATTAGGTAGGTGTTTGGGATCAAATTTATCAATCGTAGGACCATTTTCATAAAGACCCAAGTAATCAGAATGGTCTGCAGGAAGAATAAGTACATTTTCCCATTTTAATTTGAGATCATCGAAGACCTGAATATTAGCAATGTGCTGTTTGGTGCCCCGATAAATCATATAGACTTCGGGAGCATTTTCCAGCTTCACCAAAGTACCGCTACGAAGGGCTACTTTATTATTTCCAACTCGATACTCATTGCCGGGTAAAGCAAGTTCCTCATTATCAGCATTAAATTCCTGTTCTTCTTGCTGATCAAGAGCTTGCTCAATATCGGCACTGGTTTGTAACCTACCTTTTTGCCAAAGATAAACTCCAATGACTATGCCAACAGCAACTACCGCTAAAACAATAGCAATAGTCGCCTTTTTTTGGTTGATTTTGCCACCAATCTTAGAATTACTTGCCATTTTTCCTCCTTTTTTTGTTTTTTAATTTTTTGTATTGAGTGCGATTGCACTTACATCTTCTATT
>JAPLVI010000058.1 GCA_026397195.1 Candidatus Berkelbacteria bacterium
GAAAACCAACATTATGGCGAGTGTTTTGGTATTTACTTCCGGGATTGCCTAATCCAACTATTAGTATCATTTTTAAGGATTATATTTTTTGATGAGGTATTATGAATGATGAATAATGTATAAAGTATACTTGATTCTTAATTCATAATTCGTTATTCAATCTACATTGGCAGATTTAATTTGCTCAACATTCCTTTTGATTTTTCTGCCGCTTCGGCCTGGGCTTTTTTAACCCCAGCGTTAATAGTATTAATTAAAGAATCTTCAATCTCGGTTTTATTTTCGGGTTTTAAAACATCCTCGTCAATGTCAATCTTAACAACTTGAACCTCGCCGCTTAAGATGACTTTGATTTTCCCCCCGCCCGAAACCGATTCCACCTCCGTGTTTCTAAGTTCTTTTTGGATTCTTTTTGCTTCGCGCTGAAGCTTGAGCATTTCCCCCATTTTGCCAAACATGTTTGCCATAAGGTTTAATTAGTTAATTTACTTATTCTTTATAACATAGCACAACTTACCTGTAAATACCCTGTTATTTTTGTTGTGAGCTCCATTCGAGATAACTTTGAATAAAACCATCAATATTGCCGTCTAATACGACTTCGGCGTCTTTTGATTCAAAATTTGTCCGATGGTCTTTGACCATTTTATATGGATGAAGAACATAAGAACGTATTTGATTCCCCCACGCCGCTTGTTTGGTTTCTCCTTTTGCCGCCGCCACTTCTTTTTTATGCTCTTCTGATTGCAATTTAGCCAGCTTTGAGCGCAAAATTTTCATCGCTGTTTCTTTGTTTTGCAGTTGACTTCTTTCGTTCTGCACCGAAACGACAATCTTTGATGGTAAGTGGGTGATACGTACGGCCGAATCAGTAGTATTTACGCTTTGTCCGCCGTGACCGGAAGAACGAAAAGTATCAATCCTTAAATCTTCATCTTTTATTTCTAATTCTTTAGGGCTTTCTATTTCTGGCGTTACGTCAACCAGAGCAAAAGAAGTTTGGCGTAAATGCTGGGCATTAAATGGGCTCTGGCGAACTAAGCGGTGTACGCCGGACTCTGATTTCAATAGTCCAAAGGCGTTATGACCTTTGACTATAATGATTGCATTTTTTATTCCTGCTTCGGTGCCAGTATTTTTATCAACTACCGTCGCTTTTAAACCCTTGCGCTCTGCACAGCGCAAATACATTCTTAGAAGCATTTCTGCCCAATCCTGGGCCTCTACGCCCCCTGTACCGGCTGATATTTCCACTATGGCGTTATTTGGGTCATATTTGCCGGAAAATAGGATTAAAACCTCTAAATTATTTAGTTTTTCCTCACTATCTGCTGCCTCAAATTCCCTTATTTCCTCTCTAAGATTGGCATAGTCTTTGGATATTTGATTGGCTTTTTCCCTATCAGCCCAGAAATCACTTTTAGCCATTTCTTTCTCAATCTCAAGCAGGCGATTTTTCTTCGCCTCAATATTTAATAACTTTGCTAATACTCGTTTTTTCTCTTCAATTGACATAGTTTCAACCTTAATCTTATCCTTAAATTGACATCTGGTCAACTAAAAACCCAGCCCTTTCTAACGAAATAAAGGGCTGGGTCATTTCATTTCTATCTTAAATTTACTTAATTCCGTATTTGTAGATAACAATTGCTGAACCAATAGCCATAATGACGAGGGCGACAATGGCCAGAGTCTCTAGAGGTGTTCCAGTTGAGGTTAAAGTTGTCATTCCCTTGACTTGAGGAGTTGGAGTAGGAATATTTTCACAGACAACATCAGTATAGGCGAAGGAATCAGCTCTTAAGTTTCCAGAAGCTGTAGTGACAACTTTATTTTCGATTCTTGAGCCACAAGCAATTTCACTATTAACTTTGGCTCGAAAGATTACTGTAATTGTTTCACCCGTGGTTCCATTTTGTCTTAAATTACCTAAGATAATATTCTGATTGAAGAGTTCGACTGGAGTTACAACTTGACCATTAGGGAGAGTGATTGAAAGCGATCCAGCGACGTAAGAAACAGGGAGTGGCAGGACATCACGTAGGGTGACATTCAAGGCGTCAGAATCGCCGTCATTTTGAATCACCATCTTATATTCAAGAGTGTCTCCGCTTTTAGCATTATTTTCTTTAACGTAAGTTGTTTCATTCAGGGTAACATTGCGAACCAGTTTTTCGATGGTGAGGTGAGGATTCTGAATTACTGGCGGTCGTTTTTCAATAATAATTATTACCCAGTTACCATAGATATTTCTCATCTCAAGGTCAGAATTGGCTCTTTGAGAAGTGACTTTTACTTTAAAGGTATAATCAATTCTCTGGCCGGCGGCAAGATCGACTTTCGGATAAACGATGGTATTGCCTTGCATACTGCCATTATTTGAAATGGAGATGATTTGTGCATTATCGAGAACATCACTCAGGTCATCGTCAACAATGAAATTCATTTGCGTGCCATTGCCGATATTCTTGGTAATAAGATGATATTCAATAACATCACCCTCTTTGGCAGGAATGGTTGTTGCGTCAACATTTTGGGTAATATTCCAGGCATTTTTTGATTTTTCAATTTCCGGTACTGCTGGTATTTTGACGATAACACGAGCTTGGTCTTCATCGCGTAAACCACCTGCAGCGGTAATAATTCCGGTATTAACAAGGACCTCTTCTAATATATGGACATCAGCGGCCCGGGCTTTAAAGATAATGTAGGCGCTTTCACCGCGGCCAAAAGTTCCGATTGAAACTCCATCGGTAAAGAGCTCTTCGCCAACCGGAGCATTGCCGTTTGAGCGGTGCAAGGTACCTGATCCAGGGACAAAGGCTAAACCAGCCGGTAAAACATCTTTAACAATTACGTTTTGAGCGGCCGCATCTCCATCATTATTGAAAGAAAGTCTGAAAGCGACCTCTTCTCCTCTATCTGCTTCAACTTCTTTCTTCCAATCATAGATTCCGTTGCCGAGGTTTGTTTTAGAAACATATTTCTCGATAGCGATATTTGGATGTGTTGGAGGTGGAGTTGGTGTGTGCATTAATCTAACTTGAAAGAGAACATAACCAGCATACTGCCAACAACCTTGAATCCCGCCAATACTTACACCATTGGCTGTGGTAATTCCATCAGGCAGGGGTTGCCCTGTCCCTCCTGAGTTTCCTTGTCGGTTGGGAAACCATACAGTTGAACCGGGAATGTAGTCTACTTTGACGGTTTCGCCTGAATTAATAGTCAGAGTGTCTCTGACGGCATCAGCATTGGTTGCCCAAAGCTTGGCGCTTAGAACTTGAGTCGTTTTTTCACCTGAAGGCAGAATAACGCTAATTCGAGTGTTTTTAGCGGTTGTTCCTTCAACGATGTTGTGGTAATAAACCAGCACATCAACCGTATCGCCTGAATTTCCACTGACCGGATCGGTCCAATCGGTTGAACCAGGGTGTTGGGTGGCATTAACTCCACTGATTAGTTTCTGGTCGTCGGGCAGACCATTGAAAATTGGTCCGTCAGCATTGATTGAAGGAGCAAAAGAAAAGACCAAAAGCATTGCCACAAATAAAATGGCAAAGATTTTTGCGCTTTTTGATTTCACGATGTTTTTAAGTTTTTCCATAATTCTCTTTTTAAATAATATTGGTAAATTGATATTACTACTTAATTTTTAATCTATCAATAGGATAAAATCAATATATCACCTATCTACTTTTTTGTCAAGACCCGCCGATGGCGGGTCGCAGACCCCGCATAATTTCACGAAGCGGAACGAGAATGAATAATTCTATGTGGAGCTATCGAGAAATTGTGCTGGGGTCAAGTATTTCACCGTTTTCTGCGCACAAATTTTTGTGAGCAAGAAACGGCGGTGGAAGGAGGATCAGGGACTGAGGCTGCTCTCGCGAGCAGTCAAAAGTATAACTCTCCCTCCACCGGGTAATGATGTCCACCAGGCCGGTGCCGGTCACCACGCAGGTGGTGGCTTGGGTGGGTTCGGTGTCGGTGGACACAGCTCGAACCTCTTGGTGGTTGCGTTCCATACCAGGACGAAGCCCGTCAGTAGGTTGTAGTGGGTGATCGTCCAGGTTGCCCCGCAGGGTGGTGCGATAGCCGGGCAGGCGTTGAACAGGATGATGAAGCCGGATTCGCCCGGAGGTCCTTGCAGACCAGGGGTGCCCTTAGGGCCACGCGGACCTTTCGATCCAGGAGCGCCAGGAGCACCGTCAGTGCCGGGTGGTCCGGGAAGTCCAGGCGAACCGGGCGTACCCTGTGGTCCGGCTGAACCGGGTTCTCCGGGAGGTCCTTGCGGACCTGGCTTCGGCAGTGGCATGAAGAAGACGATCTTGTTGCCGTCCACTCCCACCTGGAAGTGGGCTATGTACAGGTCGCCGTTCTTCTTCACCTTGTAGTTGCGGAGAATCCCGAGGAAGATGTCGCTGTCCACTTCGTACTTGTGCCAGTTGTGACACGCACCAAAGGCCATGTAGCCGATGCCCTGCGGGCAAGGCTTGGCCTTGTCCTCCCCGACCTGCTCCAGGTCAGCCAGCGTCAGCCCGTAGGGCTTCATCGTTGACTGAAGTAGCTCCATGTGGACCGCGGAGATGGCGAAGGGGGGTGCGACGCGGGCCTCGTCGTAGTTGACCGCGTTGACCACACCGATGACGTCATCGGCTGCGAACGACACGATGGGGATCAGCATCGAGAACGTGAGAAGCATGGAGACACGTGTGCGCATGGCTAGTTGTCCTCCGTGACGATCAGCTGTCGCTGGGCGTAGCCCAGGGTCTGCTTGCCGAGCTTGACTCGTACGGCCAGGATGTGATCACCAGGCGCGGCCTCAGCGAGGTCGAACGGATGCTCGTGGTTCGCGTTGACGGTGATCGGGCCCCAGGGGGTGCAGGTGAAGGCCGAACCTTGGCAGTAGCCAAAGCAGAACTCCACCACCGCCCCATCCGGGATCGGATCGTCGAACTCGGCCCAGATGGTCTGGGACTTAGCGACGACCACCGCGTTGCCTCGTACCTCGAAGCCGCCCTCCGGTTCGATCCGAATGCGGAGTTGCCCGTTGGACGCCTGGGTATCAGTCGGCATCACAGAAGTGCCGTCAGGTGCTTCAGGTTGAGACGGTGGAGGGGCCGATTGCGCCTTGGCCAACGAGCTGTCGAAGACCTCCTTGACCCTCCTGATGAGCTCGTCGCCGAATCCGGACAACCGAGCCTCCAGCTTGCCCCAGGTCACCGGTTCGTCTTCCGGTTTGGTTGGGGGTGGAGGAGTCGGCGCTCCAGGGTTCATTGCGCCCGGCGGTTGGCTCACAACAGGAGCCGACCACACCGGGTCGAAACCCATCAGGTAGGCGAACTTCATCTCACGAGTCATACCCTCAAGCCCGGCGGGAGGCTCCTTGCAGGCGAACTGCAGGTATTCCTCATAGCGGCCGCCGTTGCGCGTCTTGATCGTGATGACCCAGAGGACTTTGTACTTCTTCTCGTTGAACTTGCCCTCCAGCCTCACCACGACATTCGTCACGCGAGCGACAGGGAGGATGCTGGATGGTACCCAACATTCCCACTTGTTCGCGCCGGCCGGCTTCGCCAGAACCCAGGTCCCGACGACTTCCTTGCGTGCCTCCTTGAGCTTCCGGACAGTGTCCGGCCTCTCGGACCACGCTTCGAAGTCCTTCTTGTCAATACAGCCAGGGAATCCGAAGTAGACCCGATGGGTCTCTTCACCCTGAAGGTTCAGGACCGTGGCCGAGCAGTTGAGCGCTAGGCCGTGGTAGACGACCATGCGTTGGTAGTCGGCTGACTGGTAGCCCATGGGGTCCCCGTCTTCCTCGAAGACGGAGGCGCTGCCCTTGAGCGTTCCAGTCGGTGTGAGGTCCTTGACATCCGCCTGCAGCATGGGACTCGTTGCCCCATAGGCGACAGCGGACGTCATCGGATCCATGGCCAAGACAGGGGCGCTCACGGTGAGCGCCATAAGAACGGCAAACACCAACAGCATGATCTTGGTCGTCTTCAACTTCTTCTCCTTGTCCTCCTGCACGCTCACCGCACAGGTTGGATTGGTGGTACGTCGGATACCTCCCACTAGGTGGGGGCTCGACTCATTAAACCAATATTAGCGCATTGATTTATTGAATCCAGACCCCATTCTTACAAAAAACCGGAAATCCTCATAAGGAATTTTAGTTAAATTCACATATGAATTTATTCCGGTTCAAACTTATACTCTTAGAAACGGTAGCTGGTAAAGGAGGGGCAAAAAACCAGCTACCGCATCTAGAAGTATAAGTATTGTTAAATTGCCCCTGTTGCTGTGTATTTAGCCAGGCCCGGGAAATAGCTATAACGATGTGATTATAGCCTCATAGCAATAAGTTAAGGCTTAAATTTAAATTGAGTCACATCAAGCTACCACAGGCCTAGCTAGATAAACACCAATCCACTAATATGTCAACAGTATAGCAGAGGCAATAAAATTTGTCAAGAGTTTTTTAATATAATTTCGCGATAACGGAAATAGAAATAAAAAAAATATAATATCAATATCTGGTATACAAGAATAAAAAATAAAACAATATGATGTAAAAAAATGCTAGCCGCTTTCGGTTTTGGCCTCATTGGCTAGCTTTTGGTCTTTGTGGCCTTTGGTTTCTTCGGCGGGCGGAGCTTGTCGCACCAGGCTTTATACTTCTCCTGGGTGACATCGACTGCCTGGAGGTCTAAACCCGCTTCACTTAGGTTACGCTCAAGTTGGGTGAGCGACATTCTGGCAGAACGCAGATTACCCTTTTTGAGCGCTCTAGCTACAGTCTTGGCGTAGGTTTGAGCCGACTTGGCTGGATTGCGGAATCCTCTGTTGCTAGCGAGCAGTTTGGTTATCTCGGCTTCAGTTGTTCCGATATCGTCAAGATTCTTGCCGGCCAGGCCAAGCTGGCGCCGCATTTCTGCGATATCGGGGGAGACATCCCTTTTTTCGCAGTACCAGCGGGCTTGGCCAAGGGCATTACGGGCTGCTTCCCAGTGCTTCCCCATCTGGACTCGTTCACCGCGAAGTTCCACCATCTGTTGAAGAAGCTGTTGTGTGTTCCTGTCGACAGGGCCTGTCTTCTTCTTGGCCATGGCAGTCTCACCTCCTTTGGCCAAACTGTGAGCACACAAAAAAATAATAACACATAATTATTGTTTTTCACAAGCAACCTCTTTTTTTAAGAGATCATTCAATCAGTTCTAATTCTTCCTCAATATCTTCAATTTCTTTTTCTTCAACTTTCTTTTCTCCCTCAATCATCTCAAAGGATCTGACTCTATTTTCAATTGTAGCAAAACCAGTGTTTACAGTATCCATAGTATTTTTAGCATTAGTAATATGTTTATTTAAAACACTCACATCTCCGCCAAATCTGATTGTATCTTGTCTCAAGGCTTTAATATTATTCATAATTGAACGCGCACGTTCTTCTATCTTTTTCCCTTCTAATCCTAAAAGGATAATACGCAGGAAATAGTAAAAACTGTTGGGTGAAACGAGTAAAACCTTCTTTTCTTCGGCAAAAGCAATAAAATCACCTTCTTTTATTGCTAATTCATAATATATTGGTTCCGAGGGAATATACATTAAAGCAAAATCAACCGTATTTTCGTCTGGTTTAATGTATTTATGGGCAATATCTTCGACGTGTTTTTTTGAATCTCTCAAAAATTCTTTCTTAAATATATGCCCCTGCTCTTTATTTTTGGCGCGGCGATATTTGCGGAAATTTTCAATCGGAAACTTGGAATCAATGGGAATAATGCCTTTATTTGATTTGACTACCGCGTCAACAATGGTCCCATCGTGAAAATGATATTGGGTTTCGAAATTGCTTTTGGGCAGCGCCTGCTCCAAAAGGTCGCGCAGAACCTGCTCGCCTAAGTTGCCGCGCAGTTTGGGCGAGTGCAGAAAATCCTGAAAATCTTGCATCTGTTTGCCCATAGCGCTTCCCATCTCTTGAACTTGGCCCAGCGCATTTTGCAGGCGGGCGAACTGCTTGGCGGCATTATCAAGCCGCACTCCCATCGTATTGGTCATCCCCT
>JAPLVI010000084.1 GCA_026397195.1 Candidatus Berkelbacteria bacterium
AAGGGGAAACAAGCTTCCATAATACCGATGCAGGCAGCACTTATCTATTTACTTTTTCACTTATTCCTATTCAAGGACAATATGTTTATGGAAGGGTAATAGACAAAGACACAAAAAGAGCTATCAATGGGGCTAGGGTGCAAATAATTCAAAATGATAATTTCACTGGCAAAGAAGGTACCACTAATGAGTATGGTCGTTATTATATTGAAAACCCGGGCTCCGGTACGATGGTTGTGAGAGCTCTCCATACAGATTATTATGATGATTCCGCCTCAAGAAAGGAAATTACTTTAGCTGCTGGCGAAGACAAAGAGGTAAACTTTCGCCTTAGAAAACTTGATTCTCCCGTTGATACTTTTGACTTGACAATTGACCATATCTATAAAATGGAAAATGGAAATCAAGTCCTCATTGGCGACCAAGATGCAGTCGAAATACGCCTATCTTCCGGTTTTGATCCATATTCAAAAAGGATTATTTACGGTGAGAGCGTGTCTGAAAAAGGACCAAAACAACCTTTCCATACTTTTTACCGACTCCCAATTTATCCAACAGCAATAAAGGCCACTATTTTCAATCCTTCAGATAATGACCCGGGATGGGTGCCAAAATATAGAACCGTAGCTGAAATTCATCCAACAACTTCTGACCCAATGACTATTGACTTGGTGCTTGAGCCGATTCTCCTGCCACCAGATTATTCAGGCGGAGGAATTGTAAGAGGAACAACTTCTCTTTTTGTCGACCCCTGCCAAGCTCTGGCGGACGAAATAAGAGAATTTTTTCACTCTTTTACGAGTAGGGTCCCTGCTCCAAAAGGAATTCCTGTCTATCTTTATCATCCCTATGACCATATTAATCCTGTCCAAACTACCACAACCGATGTTGCTGGTGAATTTGAATTTACTAATTTACCAGTCGGTACTTACGATATTAAGGTAGAAAGCCGAAATTATCTCGGTTGGCAGGAGGCTGCGCAAGTCGCAGGCGGAGATAGCATTGGCAATTATTCTATCGTTCTTGCGGGAAAAAGTAGCGGCATGACCAAAACACGATATTACCACAATATTAAAGTCAAATTTGTCGGTTTTGGCAGCCACTCCTACATTGGCAAATTTGACTGGAACAATGAGATAAATGAGGTTACAAAAATTCACAATCAAACAACTTATGCAAATCCCATACCAACAATTTATGTTGTGGAATCAGATTTTCCTGTTGGGGTAAAGCTTACTGATATCTGTGGCGAAAGAATAGTGGTAACAACCAGGATGCTTCAAGCAATAATTGATAATAAGCAAAAGCTTCGTTATCTCATCGCCCATGAATATGCTCACAAATATTATCGTGTTGCTGGCTTCTGGGTTCCCTGGGTTGGGCATTTCGGAACAATCTTTAATGCTGCTAAAGATGCTGCTCCTTGTTCATTCTCTAGAATCACTGATTCAAACATTTCATTAGACCAGCTCTACATGGGACATCCTGAAGATGGAAAAAATGAATATTTTGCCTCATTCTTTACTGCTTATTTTCTCCACCATGATAGGTTACTTGATACAATAAGAAACAACACAAGCGGGGAATGTAAAAACACTTTGTCTTATACTTGGCAGTGGTTTGCCGAAAATGTGGGCAAAGTATATACCAATGATAATGAAATTTTTCATCCTCTAAATGGGGCAATTAGTGGAATTGATTATACTAAAGCCCAGATTAAAAATGGTGATTGGATAGACCCTCCGTATCGCTAAAAAAGACAAGAAACAAAAAAGGGCTCTTTCTGGGCTCTTTTTTGTTTGATTAAGAAGGGGGGAGGGGGGCAAGGATGGTGGAGTGTGTAGATGATGTGTATTAGTGCTTGCTTGCCCCGCCTCGGGAGTCCGCCGTAGTCGACGTTCAGTCGACGATGATGGTCGGCAGGAAGATGCCACGGAAGAGGTGCCCCACGAAGAGGGCGGCGCCAAAGAGGATGATGCAGTAGACCAGAAGGTCGTAGTTCTTCTTCATGAGGCTGTAGACGATACCGACCGCAGCGACCAAGGCGACCGGAATGACCACGGGGAGGTAGACGAAGGAGAGGCCGAAGTTCTGGAAGTACAGGACATACAGGGGTGAAAACAGTATGATGGCCAAGGCCATCAAGACGACAGTGCCGACTTTCACGGCGGACCACCTCCTTAGGTGGGTGATTGCCTTTGGCAATAGTCATTATACTATAAATGAATTATTAAGTCAAGATAACCTGTCGCTAAACGGGCTTTTTTTATTACTATCTACTCGTACCTTAGAGCATCGATGGGATTTAATCTCGCCGCCCGGGCTGCGGGGTAAATGCCAAAAATTAGGCCAACCGCCACGGAAATCCCAACCGCTAATAAAATTGAGCTCATGGTTGTTACTGAAGAAAATCCAATAAAATGGCCAGCAATAATACCCAATGATATTCCTAATCCGATCCCTAAAATGCCGCCGACAAAAGTCAAAATAATAGCTTCAATTAAAAATTGAATTAAAATGTGGGATGTTTTGGCGCCGACAGCCTTGCGCAGACCAATTTCACGTGTCCTTTCTGTTATTGAAACAAGCATTATATTCATAATGCCAATCCCGCCTACAAGTAAAGAAATTGCAGCGATTCCCGAAAGAAGCGCTGTTAAAATACCAGTAATACTACCCACGGTCGAAAGTAAATCTGCCGACGTGCTAACAGAGAAATCAGCCAGTTTACTATTTTTAATATTATGATT
>JAPLVI010000112.1 GCA_026397195.1 Candidatus Berkelbacteria bacterium
GCAATAGATGATTATTATAAAAAACACCCAAAGAAATAAAAAAATTATCTCCAATTCAAAAAGAATTTTTAGGCGGGATAAAAAAAATAATTGAAGAGGGAGAAAAAATAACCGGCGACGAACTTCATTCGGAAATTCATAATTTGAAAATTGAGATGAGGATTGATCCAAGAGAAGCCTTCAGTGCCATTTATCTTATTTTTTTAGGCAAAGATTCTGGACCTCAAGCTGGTTGGTTTTTAACAAGTTTAGATAAGGATTTTGTTATAAGAAGATTAGAAGAAGCAATTAAATAATATTTTTCATGAATGAGATTATTGAGCCAAGTGGTACTTCTCCAGAGCAAATAAACCAAGCAGAAATTAGAGAAATTGAAGGAGGCTTTGAAATTTCAATACCTCATGTAGAATTGGATTCGGAAAATGAGCCGGGCGTAAAATTAGAAATTGAGCTAGAAAAGCTACCCATTCAAATAACAGAAGGAACGATAATCGGAACTCCTAATGGAGTGATTGTTGATGCAGAATCGTCATCAAGCCCAAAATTAAAAGAGATGGTAGAAAAAGCCAAAGAACTGAGAACTCTCCCCGAGGTAGAGAGACCGCGGCAAATTATGGAGATTATCCGTGCAAAAGTTAACTATGCTTATGATGAGGTGGTTAAGGAATTAAGACAGACTAACCCTGAATTAGCTGATTGGGTTGTTAAACACGCTGGAATTTATTCCGGAGGGGAAATAAAAGCTTCGGAGATTGCCGAATCGGGATATGGAGTTTGTCGGCATTTAGGGGCGCTGGCAGTTATCTTAGCTAAAGAGGCGGGCCTCGAAGCGTCATTTGAGACAAGTATTATTCGAAAAAAAGAGGATGGATTTAGAAACGTCGTAAGAAGAGATAATGTGAGGCCATTATTTAGAAACTTCAAACCAGGAGAGGGTTTCTCAGAGGCTCACGCCTGGGCAGAATTCAAATTACCTGATGGCAGATGGATGCCCATGGATCCAGCCACTAAATTAGTCGGCGACAACGATCAAGAGCTTGAAACATTTAGAGAGGCCAATTACAAATCGAACCCGATTAATTCTTTATGTTTTGAGAATTTGCCTGCAAACGTTTCGCCAATGGACAACCAAGATTTAGAATTTAAACCAGAAGAAAGTTCACATTCAGGCGCCCTCGCCGTTAATTGTCAGCAGCGATTAACGAAAGGGGTTAGAGCTCCACAGTCATATTCGGGCCCTTTAAATTTTCAAATAATTTCCCAACCGACTACCGAGGGAATGAATGTAAGAGTAAAATCAGTTAAAGTTATTTTATAGTGTTTATTTTTTAAGCAATAAAATATCATGCTTGATATTAAATTTATCAGGGAAAACCAGAAAGAAGTTGAAAAAGCTGCCCAGGACAAAGGTTATGAGGTGGATATTTCCGGACTTCTAGAACTAGATGATAAAAGGAAAGAATTAATCCAAAAAATTGATAATTTAAGGTCGGAACAGAAAAAGATTGATAGATCTCAGAAAGAGAAAGGTAGAGAACTTAAGGAAGAGATAAAAAAAATAGAGCCCGAATTGGCCAAAATAGAAGCTGAATATAGAGATTTGATGTTTAGTGTCCCAAATTTTCCTTCACCAGATGTAAAAGTTGGCAAGGATGAAAGCCAAAATGAAGTTATTAAGAAATGGGGAAAAATAAAACTTAAAGAAGGAAAAGATCATATAACTCTAGGGAGTGAACTTGATTTGATTGACACTAAAGCATCGGCCATTTCATCCGGTAGCAGATTTGATTATCTCAAGAATCAAGCAGTGATTCTTGAATTTGCTCTCGTGAATTTTGCTATGGAGATGCTAACCAAAGAAGGATTTACTCCTATAGTTCCGCCGGTAATGTTAAAAAATGAAGTAGCACGGGAGACAGGCTATTATGAAGCAGGGAGCGATGATTCTTTTCATCTGAGAGACGTTCCCCTCGTTCTCATCGGTACAAGCGAGCACTCGGTTTTGGCCTATATGAAAGGAAAAATAATCACAGAAGAAGAATTACCCAAGAGATTTGTTGCCTTTTCGACTTGTTTCCGCCGAGAAGCGGGAAGTTATGGCAAGGATGTGAAAGGAATCTTAAGAGTTCATCAATTCGATAAGGTTGAAATGGTATCTTTCACGAGACCAGAAGACTCAGAAAAAGAATTGGAATATTTCCTAACTCTCGAAGAAAAAATAATGCAAGGTCTCGCCATACCGTATCAAGTAGTTAAAATGTGCACCGGCGACTTGGGACTACCTGCAGCTAAGAAGCTTGATATTGAGGCTTGGATGCCAGGGCAAAAAAGATATCGTGAAACCCATTCCACCTCAAACTGCACCGATTTTCAGGCAAGACGTTTAAATGTTAAGTACAAAACCAAAGAAGGGAACGAATATTTACACACTTTAAATGGAACAGCAGTAGCTGTCGGTAGAGTGATAATAGCCATACTTGAAAACTACCAAAAGAAAGATGGATCGATTGAAATACCCAAGGTTCTTGAAAAATATTGTGGTTTTAATAAAATTGTACGGTAAACCCCGACACCAAAACCAATTGGTGCAGGGTAAATTTAATGAATAGCCGGAAAGGAATTTTTTGGTTGTGAAAAAATGGTTTAAATTTGCTAGAGGTCGTTATAAGTTAAGGTTGACCCTCGCACTTTTTGCTCTAATTCTGTGTTTTGTTGCAACGTTCATTTTTTTCAACCGCCATAACGTTTCGGCAGATATCAACCCAAAAGAAGAGAAATATTTACCTAATATTGAGTTTTCTGAGACCGATTTTCTTCTCAAAATTGACAGATTGGGAGTTCTTGTCCCGGTTGTGCCGGATATTGATGGATCGGATAAAGAAATTTATTTTGCCTCTTTACAACGAGGAGTGGCCCATATGGCGGGTACGGCTAAGCCAGGTGAGAAAGGAAATGTAGTAATTTTTGGTCACTCGAATTTTTATGAGAATGATCCTGGAGCCTTTAAACAAATATTCAAACACCTTGACGAGCTTGAGCCTCAAGATGAGATAATCATTCATTATAAAGATAATGATTACAGATATAAGGTTCAAAAACAACAACTAGTTAAACCCACCGACACATGGGTGATAGATGCCCCTTATGATTTGACCTTAATTACTTGTTGGCCGCCTGGGACAATAGAAAAACGTTTAATTATATTTGCCAATTTAGAAAGTTAAATATGGGATTTTTTGATAAATTATTTGATCCGACAGGGAAAATACTTAACCATTATGCCCAAACTGTCGAAAAGATTAATACTCTTGAGTTAAAGATGAAAAGACTTAAAATTGATGATTTTAAGAAAAAAACAAATGACCTTAAAAAGAAACTTAAAGACGGTGAGACGCTTGACGATATTCTGCCCGAAGCTTTTGCTTTAGTACGTGAGGCGGCGCAAAGAACAATCAAACAGCGCCCTTTTGATGTGCAATTGATGGGTGCCATAGCTTTACACGAAGGGAACATCTCTGAAATGAAGACGGGTGAAGGAAAGACTCTAACCGCCACTATGTCCCTTTATCTTAATGCCCTTGAAGGTCGAGGTTCCCATTTGATCACGGTCAATGATTATCTTTCTCGTTGGCAGGGGTCTTGGATGGGTTCAATTTATAATCTTTTGGGACTTTCGGTGGGAGTGATTCAGCAACAAAATATCAGTTTCATTTATGATGAAACGGCTCGCGATGAGGAATATGAAGTTGAGGCCGAGGGCGAAGAAGCGCGTATGCTCCACCTAGATGTGGAAAATCTTCGTCCTTGTACGAGACGCGAGGCATATGCCGTAGATGTTGTTTATGGGACGAATAATGAATTTGGTTTTGATTATCTGCGTGATAATATGGCGCAGAGTCTATCCGACCGCGTGCAGGGAGAGTTAAATTATGGCGTGGTCGATGAAATAGATTCAATTTTAATTGATGAAGCGCGAACACCACTTATAATTTCTGCTCCAGCTGAAGAGTCGGCCGAATTATATAAGAAATTCGCCCAATTAGTGCCGCACCTTAAAGAGAACAAAGATTACAATATCGACGAGAAAGAAAAAGCAGTCACCCTAACTGATGCTGGTATTAAAGAAATGGAAAAGATGCTGGGGGTCAAGAATATTTATGAGCGAGGTGGAATTGCCCTCGTTCATCACTTAGAGCAGGCGCTTCGAGCGCAGGCACTTTTTAAGAAAGACCGTGATTATGTGGTCAAGGACGGGGAGATTGTAATTATTGACGAATTTACAGGTAGAATGATGTTCGGACGACGTTATTCAGAAGGTTTACATCAGGCGATCGAAGCCAAAGAAGGAGTGGAGGTTAAAAGAGAGAGTATCACCCTTGCTACCATTTCTTTCCAGAATCTTTTCCGACTCTATAAAAAATTGGCTGGCATGACCGGTACAGCCAAGACTGAACAAGAAGAATTCCATAAAATTTATGATTTAGACGTAATAGTTATTCCAACCAATCGTCCAATGATAAGAGAGGATTTATCAGACAGAATTTTTCGTACTGAAGAGGGGAAATTCACAGCCGTGGCCCGCGAGATTAAAGAAAGGCATGAAAAAGGACAGCCTCTTCTTGTGGGCACTATTTCGATTGAAAAATCAGAAAAACTTTCACGTATGCTTAAACGTGAAGGGGTGAATCACCAGGTTTTGAATGCCAAGCATCATGAAAGGGAAGCGAAAATTATTGCCCGAGCCGGAGAAAAAGGAATGGTCACCATTGCCACCAACATGGCAGGTCG
This sequence comes from Candidatus Berkelbacteria bacterium, assembly GCA_026397195.1. Lineage (GTDB taxonomy): Bacteria > Patescibacteriota > UBA1384 > JAHJRZ01 > JAHJRZ01 > JAHJRZ01. Next base: position 4,789 of record JAPLVI010000112.1, read on the forward strand.
TGGTGTTGATATTATTCTTGGTAATGGTGTTAAAGAGCTTGGTGGACTTCATGTTCTTGGCACAGAACGTCATGAATCTCGACGTATTGATAATCAGCTGCGTGGTCGTACAGGTCGTCAGGGAGATCCCGGCTCAACCCAATTCTATGTTTCAATGGAAGACGATTTGATGCGTATTTTTGGCGGGGAAAGAATCAAGAATTTAATGGGAACTTTAAGAGTTCCTGAAGATCAACCCATTGAAAACAGGTTTATCTCGGGGTCTTTGGAACGAGCTCAAGAAAAAGTAGAAGGATTCAATTTTGATATCCGTAAACACTTACTTGAGTATGATGATGTCTTAAATAAACAAAGAGAGATTATTTACCGACGCCGTCGCCGAATTTTAGGGGACAAGGCTTCAGAGAAAAAATTTTCTAATCTTAAAGAAGAAGTTATCTTAGCAATATATGACGAGATTGATCGTTTTGTTCGACTTTACACTGAATTAAACGAAAAAGGAAAATGGAATATTAAAGAAGTTATTGAGAATATGGTAACTATTCTGCCAGAAGAATTTAAGGCAGAAATCGAAAAAGTTGAGTCGATGAAAAACGTTGAGGAAATTATAGAACATTTGAAAGGATTAGTTGATAAAGCATATAAAGCAAAGGAAAAATCAGCAGGAAAAGATACACAGAGGTTAATAGAAAAGACATTGATGCTGCGCTCGATTGATAATCTCTGGATAGAACATTTAACTTCAATTGAAGAATTGAGGCAGGGCATTGGTCTCAGAGGTTATGGTCAAAGGGACCCCCTCACCGAATATAAAAGAGAAGCCTTCAATATGTTTGAGCGTCTGATAAAAAGTATCTATGAAGAAGTTATCCACCTGATTCTTAAGGTTGAACTAAATCAAGCACCGACTCCGACACCCTCAACAGTTGAGGGCTC
>JAPLVI010000010.1 GCA_026397195.1 Candidatus Berkelbacteria bacterium
TACCAAGAAAGAAGGCATTTAGAGATTGATTTTACTCTCAAAGAGGCGATTGAGGCTTTAAATTCAGGTAAAAACATCAATATTGCCGAGCTTTTTTACCTCAATACGACCGATTTATATCTTCGAATCAATAAAGACCCAACTAATATTACCTTGGGTGATTATTTGCGTGCCCTCATTACCTTTAGGGAGATTGACTTTATGATTAAACGGATGGGCTCAAGCCAGGAAAGTCTTCTTGAATATGCTACAGACGAACCGGTCAATAATGAAGAAGTCGTTTTTGAAGCTTTACGAATCGCGGCCGCGGAAAATCACGAATTTATATCTATTGGAGATATCTTTACTGCTCTTGTCTTAAAAAATGAATCATTAAACCGCTATCTTTTCTCGCTACACCTTAAAGAAGAAGATATGCTCAATATTGTCTATTGGGAAACCCAGGTAGTAAGAGAAAAGTGGAAGAAACTATTTGACCCGCAAAATCTGGTCCTAAACGGGGGGATTGGCCGCGACTGGGCTTTTGGCTATACGCCGAATCTAAACCGCTATGCTCATGATATAACGGCTCTAGCTGCTTCACCCAATATTGATCTTCATCTTGAGGGATATGAGCAAGAAATTATTGAACTAGAAAATGCCCTTGTTACTTCAACAACTAAAAATGCGGTCCTTGTTGGCGAACCCGGAATTGGTAAAAAAACGGTGGTTTATGCTTTTGCCAAGCGTGTTTATGCTGGAGCGACTTATGGAGCGTTGGCCAACAAGCATATTTTAGAATTAGATCTTGGGGCGGCTCTGGCCGGCGCTCAAACGGAAGGAGAAATATCTGGCCGACTGCACGTTATTCTGTCTGAAGCAGCTTATGCCGGTAATATAATTTTATTTATTGACCGAATTGATGAGCTTTTTTCCGTGGGTGATGAATCAGTGGGCAAGATTGATGCTTCAGCTATTCTTATGCCTTATCTTGAATTGCCCCAGCTTGGTTTTATCGGCACAACCACCCCCGATCTTTATCATAAATTAATAGAATCAAATACATCTCTTCGGGATCATTTTCAAAAAATTGAAGTGGCTGAACCTGATGAGGGTCGGGTGATTCGAATTATGGAATCAGTCGCGCCACTCATAGAACGTAAAACTGGTGTTGTTCTTACGTACCTTGCCCTTAAGGAAATTGTAAAACTGGCTGACCGTGTCTATGTCAACAAAACCAATCCGGAAAAATCAATTGACCTATTGGATCAGGTTTCAGTTAACGCTGCCTCACAAGGAATTGGTTTGGTGACAGAGAAAAATGTTCAGGATACCGTTACGGCCAAAACTGGAGTGGAAGTGGGGGAAATTCGCGAGGAAGAAAAATCAAAGCTTTTAAACCTTGAGGATTATCTGCATAAACGAATCGTCAATCAGGAAGAGGCGATTCGAGCGGTCGCTAATGCCATGCGCCGTTCGCGCGCCGAAATTGAAGAGTCGAAAAAGCCGATGGGCTCCTTCTTATTTTTGGGACCGACTGGTGTAGGCAAAACCGAAACCTCAAAAGCTTTGGCCGAATCATATTTTGGCTCAGAAGAAGCAATGATTCGTTTTGATATGTCCGAATACCAGACCAAAGAGAGTATTTACCGCTTAATTGGCGACGAGCAGGGCGGTTCTGGTTTATTGTCCCAGCGAATCTTTGAGAATCCTCATACTTTGGTTTTATTTGATGAGGTGGAGAAAGCAGAGCCTTCGATTTTGAATTTATTTTTGCAGATGCTTGACGAGGGTTTTATTACTGATACCGTCGGCCGAAAAATCGTTTTCTCGAATACGATAATTATTGCTACCTCAAATGCTGGTTCGGAATATATTCGCGAGGGAGTCAAAAATAATGTTAACTATGAGGAGATGAAAGTGGGGCTTTTAGAGGAGTTGCAGCAAAAGGGAATATTCAGGCCGGAATTTATCAATCGATTCACCGCCGTTATTTTGTTCTCACCATTATCAACCGAGCAGACGCGTGAAATAGCCAAAATGATGGTGGAAAAATTAAAAATGAGGCTTGAGACAGAAAAGGAAATAAAACTAGATATTACTGAAGCAGCCATTGCCGAGCTCGCCCTCAAAGGTTATTCTCCTGAATTTGGTGCCCGCGCTTTAGAGCGAACGATTCAGGAATTATTGGAAAATGTGCTGGCTAAAAAAATGATTTCCGGAGAGGTAGAGCGCGGAGCAACGGTCAAAATAGACCGAGAAGATATTAACGCTTGAAATTTAAGAAATGGCCCTTGACAAATATCCATTTCTTTTTTATTATATTTTTAACATGATAAACCAAACTTGGTTAAAAACCGGCTCACACCTTATGGACGATCATCGAATCGTCATTTTCGCGTTTTGTTCGCCGGTTTTACCAAGTGAGAACTATTAAATTAATATTATTTTTCTCTTGATAGAGTCGGCGACTGGCCGGCTCATTTTGATTATCAGGAGGCAGAAAGATGGCAAAGACGTGGGTCGACGAGCTGTTCGTAAGTGGTATCTACCGTAGGCTCTGGCCGACCGAAGCAGACATCCTCATCGGTTCGGAGCGCAGCGCCCGGGAAGTGACTTGGGCGTTGAAGCTTCTTGGTGATCCAAAGCCAGGGAGCCATATCCTGGACTGGTGTGGCGGCTACGGCCGGCACGCCCTTGAGCTCGCCCGACGTGGCTATGAAGTAACCCTGCTTGACTACACGGCGTCGCATCTCGACGAAGCGCGGCAGTATGCTCAGGAGCACGACCTTAGCCTTCGTCTTGTCCAGGCGGATTTCCGTCAGACTCCTGCCGAGATCCAGGCGGACTACGCCATCAACCTCTTCAGCTCGGGGCTGGGTTACCTCGGGACGGTCGAAGATCATGAGGCATTAAGGTCCCTCCACCATGCCCTCAAGGATGGCGCCGACATCCTCATCGAGCTGATGAACTGGTATCGGCTCATCCGGCGCTTCGCCCCCAAGAGCTGGCTGCGTTCCGAAGACGGCTCACTCGTTCTTCTTGAAGAAAGAGAGCTTGATTTCGCCCACGGCGAGATCAAGAACCACTACCTCATCATTGAGAATGGCCAGAGCCGCAGAGTAAAGGGCAGGCATGTCATCTACACCCCGGACCGGCTCGCGGACCTTCTTCTTTCCTGTGGGTTCGAGGCCGTTGCCTTTTTCGGCGACCTCGACGGCTCACCCTTCGACCTTGACTCGCCTCGACTGGTCGTCCACGCACAACGCTTCTAGCCCCAAAAGGGACACCATCCGGTGTCCCTCCCCTTTTTTATTTAAAAAAGCCGAACGGCTAACGTCTAGCCATCCGGCTCGGGGCTGGGGCTCGGTGTCGGTTCGATACCCGTCTCAGGTTCGATGATCTGAAGCCCGTCTTCCTCGAGGATGGTGCAGGAGACCACGACCTTGAGGCAGGCGAGGACCATGATCCCGAGTACGCGGTATTGTTCGAGATCGAGGAGAAGATCCACGCTGGCGCCGCTGGCATCTCCACCGTATATCTCGCACCCCGCTCGGAAGGCAGAGATCGCTTCTCCTTTGTCTTCGAAGAAGACCGGGGTGGGTGGCCTGCCACGGGCCCACTTGTTGATGTAGGCTTGTAGCCAGACGTAGTCCCCACCGAAGCCGAGCCGCTGGTTAACGACGAAGGTGTCGTCAGCGATGTTGATGATGTGGACTGTCTCGTTCTCGGCGCGACGCCGAGCCAGCTCTCTCGCCATCTCTTGGGAAGGGGCGAAGAAGGCATTGACGAGATAAGGCCCAAACATCCCCATGTTGACGACGGAGACGACCAGCCACTGCGTGATGAGCTGTGCTTCCCGGTGCTCGATGACGAATGGTTCGGCTTCGTCCACCGGCTGCACCCGAAAGTGATACTCATCAGCCTCAACAGCTCTGCCAATTCCGGTGCTAGTGATGACGAGGGGATGGTCATCTGGCCTTGTGAGCTCGGTGCGGAATCTTTCGATTCCCTGTTCGTCTCCCAATGGCGTCCTCCTTTCGCGTACTCCAAACCTAGCTTTGAATTATACCTAATTATTAGAGTTTGTCAATAAGTAATTTTGATCAATTATTTTTTGTGTTATAATTCAAGTAACAAAATATAATGTAAAATGGTTGTGGATAATATTGTCTAGGTAATTATTACTACTGGCGTAAAACCCCCAGCTTTGCTGGGGGATACAAGCCAGCCCGTAGCGAACGAAGTGAGCGGAGGAGTAACGAACTGTCCGAGGCGTCAGGCCGAGGATACCTCCGACTCCTGTCGGGGGTAGTTCATTACGTATTAAAATAAATATTAGTTAGGAGGAAAGAATGAAAGAAGCAATAAGAAAGCTCGCCCGCGTCGGTAAATACTCTTTCGCCGTCACCATTCCCCGCGAATGGGTGACAGAATTAAAATGGAGAGAAAAACAAAAGATTTCCTTAAAATTTGACCGCGGAGTAATTAGAGTCCAAAAATCAGGCAAGAGATAGTAATTATTTAATTCAAATGATAATTAGGTGGAGGCACTTTGAATTTTGTGTCTCCTTTTATGTAATAAAAGATTGTTTAACGGGATAAAAAATATTATTATGAAAACAAGATGCCATATTTTGTTTTAGTTATTATTTTTACAATTCTTCTTTTGCCTGGAATTATTGGAGCAATTCTTCCGATTATCCCTTCTATCCCGTGGATGTTTGTTGTCGCCTTAATTTTTGGCATAATTGATAGATTCCAGCATCTTCGATGGTGGGAATTATTAATTTTGGGCATCTTAGCTTTAATTTCCATCACCGCTGATAATGTTTCTGGTCTTGTTGGCGCCAAAGGAACCGGTGCTTCAAGATGGGGGATTTTAGGCGGATTTATTGGCGGATTAATCGGTTTATTTTTCTTTCCTCCTTGGGGAGCAATTATGGGTATGATTTTGGGCGTTGTAATTCTCGAAATAATTTATAATCGGGATAATAAAAAAGCTGTTAAATCTGCGTCAGGCGTAATTCTTGGAAATCTAGCCAATATCGTTATCAATTTAATTCTTTGTTTCATTTTTATCGGCCTTTTTCTTTTGTTTGTTCTCAAATAATCCTATATAATAGTGGTAATGAGGAAAAAAGAATTTTTTCTTTTAGTTTTATTTGCCCTTGGGATTATCTCCGCTCTTTTATTTTTGCGTTTTTATTCTTTAAATGAATTTCATTTTCGCGATAAACTAGCTAAATATTCTTTTTTTGGTTATACCTTGGCTGCTTCAAGTAGTAATGTCGATCTTAATGTTGATGTTCATGGTGTACCCGGCCCCTCTCCTTCTGCTTCTGGCAGCGTCTCTCCTACTGGTCCAACTCCCAGCGGTAGTTATTCCTATTCTCCAAGTCCTTCAGGCAGCCTTAGTCCAGGTCCAAGCGTTTCCGGTAGTTTTGGCCCGAGCTATTCGCCTAGTGGTTCAGGTAGCCCCTTTCCGCCTGATATTCCAGGTCTTGGTGGGTTGCTTCTTTTCTCAAATAAAGTAGGCCTTTATAATCTAATTCTCTCGCTTCTTTTGCTTCTAGGTCCGACCCTAGCAAGCATCCTAACCGCAATTTTAGATCCCTTCGCCTCTGTTCCCGGCTATCTTTATTATCTCTGGTTACTTCTTTTACAGGCCCTGGGGATTAAAAAGAAAGGCAAAGAGTGGGGGGTGGTTTATGATTTTGTTTCTAAACAGCCTGTCTCTTTGGCGATTGTTCGGATTATTGACACTACAACTAATCAAATCAAAGATACCTCTATTACCACCAAATCTGGCGTCTTTGCCTTTTTAACCGAAGAAGGCAGCTACACGCTTAAAGTTTTTAAATCCGGCTATCGTTTTCCTGTACCCGAACTTGCCATTGGCAATAATTCACCCTGGATTCCAGGAAAAGCGGATGGTCATTATGAAAATATTTATACTGGTGGCTTCGTTGCGATAAAGGAAAGAGATCAGGGCCAGATAAATTGTAATATCCCTTTGGAATTTACTGGAGAGTCAACTTATGCCAAATGGTTTTCCGAAGACAATACTTTCTTTGCAA
>JAPLVI010000125.1 GCA_026397195.1 Candidatus Berkelbacteria bacterium
CAGAGAAAGATATCACCGGAGGTGACACCCGTGAGCCGAACGAACCTCGTCCTCGTCGCGCTACTTGCTGTCGTCGTGGGGCTTGGGCTGGCGAAAGGCGTCAGCCAGGAGATCGAGAAGGCTGCCGTCAAGAACCGCCCACCTGACCCTGGCTTCTTGCCGGGACCAACACTTGCCGCCATGATCGGCGGCAGCATCAATTCCACGATGTTCCGCCACTGGTACATCGTGGACGAACAAGGCAAGACGGTGGATGCCGTGGGAGGCGGGGATTCGTCCTGCGCCTTCTACGTTTCCGTCCTGCTTCAGTCGGTCGGTCTGTGCGATGGGGTCTATCCTCACATGGACCGGCTGGTCGAAGGGATGGAGCGCTGTGGCTGGCGGGAGCTCAAGAATGAAGAGGGTGACGCCGACCTCATGGTCGTCATCTGGGGCACCGAGTATGGCAACCGCCATCTCGGGTTCGCCTTCAAGGGATCAACTATGGCGGTGAGCCATAGCTCCTTTGAAGGCGTTCCCCGGCGCCACAGCCGTACCCTCCGCGATGGGCGAACCATCGCCAGACGCTTCAGTCATCCACAGCTGGTCGACCTCGACGACTCCCTCAAGCTCCATGGAGTCATCTAGGCCCCTGGCTTCCTGATCTAGGAAGCCCACACAGAGAGGAGGCGGTCAACCTGTCTCAGGGAGAGATTGAAACCCGAATCGTGCCCAGAGGGAAGGACAATTGCGCCTATCCCGGGTGCACCCGAATACCGACGAAGCAGGTTGAGGCGTACTTCAAGCAAGACCCGTCCATGTTAGCCAGCGTCAGATGCTGTGACGAGCATGTAGCTCAAGCTGAGCCAGTCGCTCAAGCAGTACTTCATTGTCTTAGCGCCCTACGCGCCCTATGTCAATAACCCACGACCCCGATGATCGGTCTCGGGGAGACAAAGCCGCAAGGTCGCGCACCGCGCCACCCCAAAGCCCCGCCTCCCCGGACCGATTTTTTTAATTAGAGTTTTATTAATATTATCAAGTACTAACCGGTTCAGGAATTTCTTCTCTGTTTTCTTTAATAGTTCCCAATTCGTCGTTCTTTTGAGAATATAACAAAGCTTTTTCTGCCGCCTCTTTTATCAAGGGGATCTTCTCGAGATCTTCCGGTGTAAGCGATTCCGCAATTTTACTAGAAACATCTTTTTTTATTTCATTTAATTCTTTTTGGTTACTTTTATTGGTTCTTATATTATTGATTACTTCATCCTTCACAAGACCAGATTTTTCATAAATACTCGGATCAACATATTCCTCGATAGATTGTTTGTCGAGTTCAACAAGATGATCTTTTAAATATTCTTTTAAGCTTGCCACTACTGGATTATTCTTACCTTGGTTATCAATCATAACAACAACCCTTTCTTTATAGGGGCTATTTATGGCTAGGAGTGGTTTTAAGTTATCTTCAATCGCGCTAAGAGTTTTTTTCGTTTTTGTGGCGTCGCCGCCGGCGGATAAAACCTTAATATTCTTGGCTTGCTCCTCATCAATAAGCGCTAATGCTTTTTCAGTAATAACTTGATCTGAAAGCCCTTCAACAATTAAGAAATTTTCCGGGAAAAACAGATCGGCGAGCTCATTACCAAGCAGATTAAAAGTCAGTGTAGATAATTCATCTTCAGAGTTAATTTTTTCAAAGGTGACATTTCCTTCTTTCTTAATAATTTTAAAATTATTGTTGTAGTTTTTTCGATTTAAAAACAAATTGGACTGGGTCGCGATTACGATTTCTTTCTCTTCAGAAACTTCATAGAACAAATCTCTTAATTTTTTTTGTAGCTTGGGCTCCAAAGACAATTCTGGTTCGTCAATTAACAATATTTTTATATCTGGATTTGTGATAGCTGCAAGTATTGGAAAAACGGCGCGAAAACCTGAACCCTGGTTGCTAATTTCAATACCATCTTCGTCAATAATAATTCTTAGCATTTTTTTTCTACTAAAAGGAGGCAAACCTAGCTTTTCTAATAATTTCTTCATTTCGTCAACCTGATAGTCGGGGTCTGTGTCTGACAGTAAACGAGACAATTCATTTGAACTGGGTCTAGCTGAATCAGATTGATCAACTTCTCCATAAGATTTAGGACTTAATTTTATTAAGTTAAAGAGTGTTTTGTTATAATTTTCAAAGGTTTTATCTCCTGTCTGGCCAGAAGGGTGGACATAATTTCTGTCAGACAGGATTAAACAAATCATTTCAAATATATTTTTTTCGCCAATTATTTCAGTATACTTATTATCTCGATTCAATAAAAATTCCTTAAAAATCATCTGCAAAATTGAAGATTTGCCGGAATTATTAGCCCCTACAAGTACGTTATAACCTTCTGTGGTTTCAAAACTAAAACTTGGTTGTAACGCGCCATATTGGTGTTCGGTTTGAAAATTCATTTGATGCTATTTTAATTGATTGGAGACACAATTTCAATGCTTTATAGAATTCGTGTTTTCTTCCTTCCCCAAAAGTTGATTTTTCGTTTCAAGAAGCGAACCTAACTGAGCCGTTGGCGAAGGCATTGGAGCTTCCCGAAAGAAAAATCAAGCTTTTGTGCGAGGCAGGGGTTGAGGTTTCAGGAGATAGGGGGCGGCCATCGCAAAGGAGCCCCCTGTCTCCTGTGAAAAAATCCCCTTGACAACCGCCAAAAGATATTATATCTTTATATAAACAACTAAGGCCCCGCGAGGGGTCTAAAATTTTAAAAAATAGTGAAAGACTATGTTTGACAAAGAATTTCGATCAGCTATTAAACAAATCTGCGACGAGCGCGGAATTTCAGAAAAATCAGTCTTCGAGACTATCGAACAGGCACTGGCTGCCGCTTATCGCAAAGATTATGGCCGACCCGAACAGAGAATCGAGGTAAAACTTGACCCCAACACCGGCAAAATGAAAGTAGCCCAAGTTTTTGAAGTAGTTAAAAAAGATGAATTTGAAAACGAAAATAACCAAATTCTCTTGAAAGACGCCAAAAAAGAGAAAAAATCAGAGTGGCATAATGTTTCCCACCGAACAGGTTGACAGTGAAAAATATTATATCGGCCAAAGGTTAAAACTTTATCTAGTTTCTGTTGAAGAATCACCTAAAGGGCCAGTTATCCAGCTTTCCCGCTCTCATCCAAATCTTATCGCCAAACTTTTTGAGATTGAAGTCCCGGAAATTTCGGCTGGCGCGGTTAAAATTATGAACTGTGTCAGAGAAGCTGGTTCGCGCACCAAAATTGCCGTTGCTTCTACCCAAGAAGGGGTGGACCCGGTTGGATCTTGTGTCGGACAAAGGGGCAGCCGCGTCCAAGCGGTTCTGGCTGAAATAGGAGAAGAGAAAATTGATATTGTCCTTTATGACAAAAAGTTGGAGGTGTATATTAAGAATGCTTTGTCGCCAGCCAAAGTTGACGGGGTAAAGATTGATAAAGAAAGGAAAGAAGCAAAAATCACTGTATCCGAAGATCAATTATCGCTTGCCATCGGCAAAGAAGGACAGAATGTCCGTTTGGCCTCAAAACTAACTGGATTTAACTTAGATATTCTTAAAGAAGGAGCTCCGACAGCAAAAAAGACCGCCAAAACGTCCCGGGAGGACGATTCAGGCGGGCCAGCCACAATCCCGCCTAAAGTCAGGGACATTAAGGCGGGTTTGGGCGGGGAAGGGAAAGAACCGGCAGAGGAAAAGCAAGAAAAGAAAGAGAAGACCGAGAAAAAAGTGAAAAAGGTTAAAAAAGAAAAAACAGTCAAAAAGACAAAAAAATCAGAAAAAAAGGATAAATAATTTCGTAGTTAACTGTTTACTGTTTTCTGCCCCAAGGGGGTCCCCTAGGGACTAACTGTTAACTTTAACAAGGAGGTTGATATGAACGATGAAATGAATAATTTTAAAGAAAGATTTTCGCCCGAGGCGAAAAGTATTTTGGTTGCAGCGCAAAAAATTGCCCTGACCGTTTCTCAATCACTTAATTCAACCCATATTTTAGCGGCAATTGTTTCGGCTAAGGGGACACTGTCCTCTGATTTGCTGCGTGAAGAAGGCGCAACCCTGGAAAAAGTGAATAAGCTTCTTTCTA
>JAPLVI010000160.1 GCA_026397195.1 Candidatus Berkelbacteria bacterium
CAGGGATGAGGCTATCAAAGAAATCAAGGATAAAACTGAATCAAAAAAAGAGAAGACTGAAAAAAAAGATGACGCAAAAAAGCCAAAAGCTGGGAAATAAAGGCGAAGAAATAGCCTGTGAATTTTTAAAGAGACAAGGACTAGAGATTATTGCCAGAAATTATCGAAATCAAATGGGGGAAATAGATATTATCGCTAAAGACGGCGATATTCTGGTTTTTGTGGAGGTAAAAACAAAAAAGGGTAATGAATTAGGGTCTCCGGAAGAGATGGTTGGACTTAAAAAACAGAGGAAATTAAAAAAAGTGTCGCAAATGTATTTTGTGGAAAATGATCTCGAACCAAATTATAGGATTGATGTAATCGCAGTCGATTTCTCTCTAATCCTGCCCAGAATTAATTGGCTGAAGAGTGCCGTTGAGGGCTAAGACTACTCAATATTTTTTTCGATTTCACTTTTAACCGAATATTTTCTGTTTTTATAAAGTGTAGTTATGGAAAAGTTTAGCACCCAGGCCATAACAAGCAAGATAATGATATAAACAGCTCCCAATGAGGTTAGTTTTGGCCAAGTCTCCCTACCCATATTGGCAATAATAGTCGCCATAACTCCAATCGCCATGATAAGTTGCAAAGAAGCGATGGTGTTCTGAGTTCTCTTCGTCTGCAATTCATTAAAGATTTCAATCGCTGAATTAAGATAATCAGTGGTCATTTTCCAGAGATTTTTGATGTAACTATGGGTGTCTAAAAGTATTTCAAATTTAAATTGAAAGAGAGGCTTAAGATAATGAGCTATTTTTTCTGAATCGGTTATTTTTTGTCTGGTTTGGACATAGGCATCCATTTGGTCAATACGAGCATCAATCAAGGTGATTGTTTTCTGGTATTTTGATAATTCTCCACGCAAATCATCTATTTCTGTGCCTTTAATTTTACCTCTTTCTTTGATTTTCTCTATTTTCTCCCAAATAATGCGATGAATCATCAGATAACGCTCGAGTTGAGATTTAAATTCTCTAAAAAATATCTGTGATTCAATGATTTCCTGCGCCAGTTTTTCATCCTCGATATTATTAATTAAAATAATCCCCATACTGCGATAGACCTGGACCTGTTCGTTTGAGGTTGAAACAATGGTCGATATTTTTTCTCCAAAGTCTTTAAAAATCTTCTCCATTTCCCCTTTGGCGGCACCGGTTATAGTGACAATGTATGGCAGAATGGTTTTAATATTGGCGAGCTCCTTAGGCACTGGCGCGCCTTTGCCAAAAATGAAAGATAAGCTTTTTGAAAGCCGATTGTCATAGTAGGTCTTGATATCTTTAAAATCTTCTTTAAGAGAGACAAATTTCTTTTCCAAAATGATTAAACCATCTTCATAGATGCGATAATTAATTCCTTTTTTGGTTTTGACCTCGATGCAATCAAGGGAACCGCTTTTCCAATCCAAATCCTTGATTTTTAGAAGTTGACGGTATTTCTCTAGTTCTTCTTTAGGAAAATTGATCTCCGAAGTTCCGAATTTCATAAATTTCCAGATTTCAGTCAAATGAAGAATAGTTCGTTGAAACCAGCCACCAATATAAATGCGATGAATTTTCATATCGACTATATTATACCAAAAAAGACCATCTAGGTCTTTTAATCTTCTGGCTCTCTGGGACGATTTTCGAACTTTAACCTGTCATTTATTTTAAAAAGATAAATTTATTTTGTCTCATACCCCTCTTCTATCTTTGATTGTTACTTTCGGATTCCTTAGATCATCATCACTAAAACTGTCTTGGGTAAAGATATCTCTGTAAAGTGTTATCGGTTCACCTTTAATAAATGCTTCCAAATCATATAAATTTTGATTAAGGCAAATAATTATATTGAGAGCATTTGGTCCAAATGATTGTTCAAGAGAATGTTTCAGTTGTTCCAGTCCTTCTTGGCTGAATTGGGCTTGCACCCACTGTTTTCTTCCAATAACATCATCCATCATTCTAAAAAATCGGCTTTTAGACCAATTTGATGGCAAATTATCTTTACGTTGTCCAGTTATTTCTTGAGCTAGATTTTCAGTGATAACTTCTCTCAAAATACCACTTTGTCCGATTGGCACAACTCCACTTCGTTCTAAGTCGTGTTGCTCCCCATAAAAATCAGAAAGCCGATGTAAGACCTCGTGCACAACATCTCCTCTGTTAACTTTGCCTTCGTCGCCGATAATAACATATACTTTTCCCCTTATAACATGCCCACGGGTTGAACTTGGAAAGCTCAATGCATCACCCAGAGGGAATCTATTGGCGACTAGGATAGCTGCATAATGGAGCGGCGAAACTGCATTTATCCTTTCAAATGAGTCCTTGCATTCGCTTGGCGATATATCAATTTCATACCCATGTAGAACATCAATTGTTTTAGCTTGATCTTCTTCTGCCTGTCCACTTTCCCAATATTGAGTAACCGCATCTTTCGCTCTTCTATCGTCTTCAAATAAACTTGCAAGATGCTCTTCGGCACTTTTAACCATTGATAAAAGTTCTTCTTGTTTCGCCGCATCCTCAGACTCACCACTAGATAATTGTTGCGACTTTGCATCAGCGAATGCTTTCTGGAGTATGTCAAATGCCTCCTGATCGGTTAATTGTTCGATCCCGAATTCAGTAGACAAATTGCTGGACTCACCTTCAGGGATTTCTGGATTATCTGACATAGAAATATTTATAATTCTTAAAAAATTTCAACTGGGAGGGAAGGATTCGAACCTTCATTAACAGGACCAGAACCTGTCGTCTTACCATTGGACTACCTCCCAATATTTATTAAATGCCGGAGGAGAGAGTTGAACTCTCAAGGACTTGCGTCCACACGGCCCTGAACCGTGCGCGTCTGCCAATTCCGCCACTCCGGCTCAAAAAATTATTTATTTATTAATTCTAATGCCCCTGAAAGCCTTTTTAAGCTCTCATTTTTTCCCAAAGCCCAAAGTAGCTCCACGGGACTTGGGGAGGCTTCACGGCCCGAGAGTGCCGCTCTAACGGGCCAAAACACATCTCCATTATTTAATTTTTCTTTTTTGACCACTTCTTCAAGCGCTTTTTGAATCACTTCGTGCCTCTGCCAATCTTTTTTATCTATTTCTTTAAGCTTTAAGATTGCCGCTGACAGCCCCTTTTGGCTAAGCGACTTATCGCTTTTTTTAAAAATCAGGATTTCTTGGTCATATACTGGTTTTTCGAAAAAATAATCTGCCAGTTCGCTGAAATCAGAAAGCTTCTTCATGCGGTCCTTAACCAAAATAATTGCTTTTTCAATAATTTTGTCTTTATCTTGCCAACCTTCTGCCAAATGTTCGGGATAGATTAGACTTTTAAGCTCGTCGTCAGATAATTTTCTTAAATAGTAGCCGTTAATGTAATCGAGTTTTTGTTTATCAAAAATTGCCGGGGATTTGCCTACTTCTTCAATATCAAAGAGGGAAATAAGCTCTTCTGATCTATATAGTTCTTTTCCTTCCTTACCCTCTTTTCGAGGGTGCCAACCCAAAAGAGCAATAAAATTAACAAGTGCCTTCGGTAGATAGCCTTCTTTTTTGAATTCTGAGACAGAAACAAAATCTCCTTTGCGTTTGCTCATCTTAGAACGATCGGCATTAAGAATCATCGGCAAATGAGCGAACTCTGGCATCTTTTTACCCCATTTCAGCGCTTCATAAATCAAAATTTGGCTGAAGGTATTAGAAATATGATCTTCGCCTCTTATCACATGGGAAATTTTTTGCAGATGGTCGTCGATAACACCAGCGAAAAAGAAAATCGGCACACCGTCTGATTTTATTATCACAAAATCACCAATTAAGGATGCCCTTTCTTTGATTTCACCACGGATCAAATCATTGAAAGCAATAGTTCCCCGATCTTCGGGAATTTTGAGTCTGATTGTTGGTTCTCTGTCTTCTTTTTGATATGTCTCAATTTCTTTTTCGGATAAATTACGACATTTTCCGGAATAACGAGGAGGTTGTTTTTTTGATATTTGTTTTCGTCTTTCCTCCTCAAGCTTTTCGATAGAGCAGAAGCAATAATAGGCCTTTTTCTCTTTGAGTAGATTTTCGGCATATTTTTTGTATATTTCTATTCTCTCCATCTGTCTTGTAGGTTCATCATCTCCTTCGAGCCCTAGCCATTTTAAACTATTGAGAATATCTTTCTCATAATTTTTAGTAGAACGTTTGGCATCGGTATCTTCAATTCTAATAAGATATTTTCCTTTGTTTTTTCTGGCAAAAAGATAATTAAAAAGAGCGGTTCTGGCGGTGCCGATATGTAGTTTGCCGGTTGGACTGGGTGCGATTCTGACAATTGGTTTAATCATATTATTTATTTGCTTTTCGATTTTAGGTTAAAAATATTTAATCGTCAACTTTATTTAATATCTTGATAATTCATTGATTAAATCTTTAATTAATTTTTTCTGTATTTTTTTGGGTCTTTTTTCTTCTTTGACTTTCATAACTAAAGCAAGATGTTCAGAGATATACATCGTTCCGGCTTTAGTAAAAGCGCCTTTAAGGGCCTTAAGTTGAACTATAATATCAATCAAATCTCGTTTGTCGCCTATCATCTTGATGACACCATCGAGCTGACCTTTTAGATTAATGAGTCTTTTGACTATCCTATAATCTTCATCAGAAAGACCCTTGAGCTTTAATTCTCGTTTAAGATGTTTAACCATTGGGGGATTGAATTTTTCTTCTATTATACACCCCTGGGGGGTGGGGTCAAATCTGTGGAAAACAGCGCAGAAAAGTGGATAAAATCAAAGAAGACTCAACATTAATGAACTACCACCGGCTAAAGCCGGTGGTATCCTCGGCCTGACGCCTCGGCGAGTTCGTTACTCCTCCGCTCACTTCGTTCGCTACGGGGTGGCTTATATCTTCCAGCCCAAAGCTGGGGTTTTACGCCAGTAGTAATAAGAGAAAAAAAAATTTACAAAATATTTCAGACTAAAGCGGTTTTTAAACAAAAAATAGCCCCAAGGGGACTCGAACCCCTGTTTCCAGCTTGAGAAGCTGACGTCCTAGACCGCTAGACGATAGGGCCACTTTTAAAAATATATCTTATTTTAGAGTTTTTTTCAATCTTAGATTGTAATTTGATCTTTCATTTTTTCGAAAGTTTTTTCACCAATACCCTGGATTTCCATAATTTCTTCAATTGAACTAAAGGGCTTTTTCTTGCGATAATCAAATATTCTTTGGGCATAGACTGGTCCAATTCCAGGCAGAGAATCTAACTGTTCAAGCGAGGCAGTATTTATGTTTATCTTGATTGAAGTTGTCTCTCCGGCAGTTTGTGGGGTTGCTTGTATCTGGGTTTTAAAAGGGATTAATATTTTTTGATTATTTTTTAATATTTCAGCTCGATTTATATCCTTAGATGCCAATTCATTATCAGCAGTTTCATTAAATCCACCTGCAACATTAATCGCATCTTGAATGATACTCCCATTTTTTAATTTATAGACGCCCGGATTTTTTACTGCACCTTCAATATCAATCGTAATTTCTGTTTCATTACTTGTAGTTTTTATTCCTTCCTTATTCTTATTAACAGAATAGAGAATTATGCCAACTCCGATGAGAATAATTAAAATTAATAACCCCCCAATGAGCGTTCGTTTTTTGTAGATGAAATCAAGAATCATTATTTTTTAAATCTTACTCTAAGTGGGTCTCTTTTTCAAATTGTTGCAGTTTATTTCGAAGCATAGGATAGGATATAAGCCGTGGATCGGTTTGAATTAGCTTCTCGGCTTCGGTTTTTGCCTCTTTAATTAATCTATAGTCAAAAAGTGAAGCGAAACGTAAATTGGCGATTCCGTGTTGTCGTTCGCCATATATTTCACCCGGGCCACGTAATTTAAGATCAGCTTCAGCGATTTTAAAGCCATTAGAGGTTTCAGCAATGACTTTTAATCTTGCTTTTGTTTCTTCATGAGCTGATTCGGTAAAAAGGAAGCAATAAGATTTATATTTATCGCGACCGACTCTTCCTCGGAATTGGTGAAGTTGAGAAAGACCAAATCTTTCTGCTCCCTCAATCATAATAACCGTCGCATTAGGTATATCAACACCAACCTCAATTACTGAAGTAGAAACTAAAATATCGAGTTTTTTATCTTTAAACTGATTCATTATTTTTTCTTTCTCATTAGATCTCATTCTGCCATGTAAAAGACCAATTTTAAGTTCAGGGAAGATAGAATTTTTAAGCTTCTCATATTCTTCAATGGCTGCTTTTCTGCTATCAAAATCAAAGGTGAAATGAACACTATCCTTTTTTCTTTCTTTTTTCTCAATTAAGGGACAAATGACAAATATTTGTCTGCCTTTTTCTATTTCATTTTTGATAAAATCGTAAGCTTTGCCTCTTTTAGTGGGAGGAACGAGATATGTTTTTATTTCCTTTCGATCTTTTGGATATTCATCGAGGATTGAGATGTCAAGATCACCATACAGTGCCAAGGAAAGTGTTCTGGGTATGGGTGTTGCCGTCATAGAGAGGAGGTGTGGAGTCTCTCCTTTTAAATTATTTTTTTTAATTTGCGCTCTTTGTTTTACGCCAAAGCGGTGTTGTTCGTCTATGATTGCCAGAGCCAAATCTTTAAATTTGATACCTTTTTGGATTAAAGCATGGGTACCAATAATAATGTCAGAGGTTAGATATTTATTTTTAGGCATTATATTATTTTTTGAAGAAAGATGATAGCTATTTGTCAGAAGCTCGATTTCAAGATCATAATTTTGAAAGAATTTTACAAAATTTTGATAATGTTGATAGGCAAGAACCTCGGTTGGCGCCATAATGGCTGTCTGTTTACCATTGAGATAAACGCAAAGAGCGGCGATGGCCGCGACAATAGTCTTTCCAGACCCCACATCGCCGTTTAGGAGACGATTCATCGGGCGGGTGTTATCTAGATCCTTTATTATCTCCCAGGCTGAACGTCTCTGGGCATCAGTTAATTTAAAAGGTAAATTTTTAACAAACGAAGTAACCTCTTTCTCCTTAAAACGCATTCTTCTTGCACTAAGCGAGCGGAGTTTGTTTTTTAATATTTCAGTCCTTAGAGCAATAATAAATAATTCATCAAATGCCAGACGATGGATGGCGGCCTTTAAGGATTGATGAAAATCAGGGAAATGGATTTGACGGATAGCCTCATCAAAATCGATCAAATCAAGCGAGTCCTTGATTTCAAGGGGTAATGGGTCTTTAAATTTTGAAGAAAGTTTTAAAAGAGGTTTAATCTTTGAGCGCAACCATTTCGAGGAAATGCCTCTTGTTTCAGGATAGATAGGGACAATTCTACCCAAATGAGGCGAAAGAGGATTTGTTGATTTTTCATAGACTGGGTTAGAAAGATATCTTCCCAAATATGGTTTAAAATCCACCTTACCAGCCAGAACTAAAGTGTCTCCGATCTTAAAAAAGCGTGTCAAAAAGGGTTGATTAAAAAAGATAACCTTCAAAGTTGAAGTATCATCTGAGATTATCGCTTCGGTAATGTTCATTCTTCTATTTTTGGAGCGTCGTGAAGAAATGCTCAATAGTTTCCCTTTAAAGGTAGCAGATTCACCAGGTCTTGATTCAACAATAGGTTTGATTGAGCTTAAATCCTCATATCTCGAGGGAAAGTGTAAAAGTAAATCCTTTATTGTTCTTATTCCGAGTTTTCTTAATCTTAAACTCAAAACACGGCCGACATTATAAAGACGATCAACCCCCATATTTAGGTTAAGGTCATAATTTTGATTTTTTTTAGATATTGTTCTCATATTTCAATAAAACCGCCACCAAGCACCTTATCCTGTTGATAAAAGACACAGGATTGTCCGGGAGTGATAGCTCTTTCTGGATTTTTAAAAATGACTGAAATTTTTTTATTGGGAATTGTCTGAATACCTCGAGGCTTGCTTCGAGGATGAAGGCCAATGGCACAGCCTCGACACAGGCTGCGCCGAGACTGTGTCATAGATGCAGCGGAGCTGCCACTTTGCCAACGAACCCGCCCTGATGCCCCGCCGCAGGCGGGATCGGATTCATTATTTAGATAGGAGATAGAACAGGGTTTAGGTGTATGTTGATAACGTATTTGAGCTAAGGTCTTTCTTTCACCTACAAAGTGGCTAAGAGAAGAATCTAACCAATTAATTTGGGATATTGTTAGACCTTTTTGAAAGACATCCTTATTTTCTCCAACAACCAGAATATTTTTATCTGGGATAATTTTTAAAACATAGAGAGGAGGAATATCAATTTTTTTCTGGCGCTCTTTGGCCAATCGTATAGAAGGAAAGCCCCTTATGAGTTCCGATAATATTATTATTTTTATCGACCACATCACCTGGTTCTAAAAGCTTTTTAGCATATTTTGAAAGAAAATGTGAATTGGATTTACCGACAAAACATAATCCTTGTGAATCTTTTTTGTTAAAGGTTATTAATTGATGTTTTTTTGCTATTTTCCTGACTGCATTTTTGGTCAATTTACCTAATGGAAAGATAATTGAAGAAAGAGAAGAAGCAGGAATCCGCCAAAGAAAATATGACTGATCCTTATTTTTGTCAATTCCTCGATGTAATTCGAATTTATCTCCCTTTTTTATAATTCTAGCGTAATGACCAGTGGCAATTTTTGTCGCTCCAAGATTATGTGCGATTTTTAAAAGTTTACCAAACTTGATTTCACGATTACAAACAATGCAGGGATTAGGAGTTATACCCTTTTCATATCCTTGAATGAAATATTCGACGACCTTCTTTCTAAAGAGTTCTTTAAAATTTAGAGAATATAATTTGATATTTAATTTATTGGCTATAGTTCGAGCAAACCCATATGATTCAATTGAGCAGCATTTATTGCTTGAATTCCCTTCATTTTCACTCCAAAAATTCATAAATATGCCAATAACATCATAGCCTTTTTGTTTTAAAATTGATGCAGCAACACTTGAATCAACCCCCCCTGAAATAGCACAAAGGATTTTATTAGAATTTGGCATAGATCTATTAATCAGTAAATTCCTGAGTAAACATTCTCCCATAGATTCCAGCATCAACAATACCAATTCCAACCTTATTAAAGTTTGGGTTTAGAATGTTTTCACGGTGTCCTTCACTATCCATTAGGCCTTGCTCAGCCTTACTAACATCAGGTGCGAGAGCTAGATTTTCGCCAGCGTAGACATAGATAATCCCGGCATTTCTTAGACGATCAAATGGGCTTAGGCCCTCAGGGGTATAATGGGAAAAGTATCCTCTTTCAAACATATCTTTTGAATGTTCTCTCGCAAGGTCACGTAGATGATCATCCATTTTTACTTCAGATATATCCCTTGCTCTTCTTTCTTGATTAATCAAGGAAAGCATTTCATTTTCGGAAAGATCATCAATTTTAAGGTTTTGGGTACGATAGTTTAGGGCAACAATTTTATCACTCTGAGGTGGTAGGGTAAAGAAATTAACTAAATCCTCAATACCTTTTCCAAATACAGCCTCATAGGGTTTTTGCAAGATTGAACTTGAACCAAGAAAAGACTTGGCGATATGGGTTTTTTCAATCGCTCCCTTAAATCGTTGTGACTCTCTAATTGGTATTGAAGTTAGAAAGATTAATACTAAAAGGACAATTATAACTGCCTTGAAGAATGCGGGCAGTATACCAAAAATTTTATTGGCAGGCGCCTCCTTTATTTTTGGAGGAATAGGACGGTAAGCAAAAAACAAACCGATTGAGTAGATAATATCAGTCATAAGCCAAATAAGAAGAAAGGCAACAATCTTAGATAGACTTAGAGGAAGAGGGAAGTTTGAAATGAGAAAAGAAGAAACTGGGTTATTAAGAATAAAGGCAGTATAAAGAGCAAGAATTGCGCCTAAAAGTTCAAAAAAATTTTTGATAAATCCATTACGATAGCCATCAATTAAATAAAAGACAAAAATTAAAATAATAATAATATCAATGAGATAACTCACTTTTTTTCCTCTCTTTAAAAATAGAAAAAAGCCTTTCCCTTCTTCCTTTTTCTCTAAAATAATTAATCAATCCTGTTTTTTCAATTGTAATGACGGCCATATTCGGATTATAGTAGATCCCAAAACCCTCATCCAGAAGTTTTGATGACCAATTCCAAATTGAGGTTTCCTCATCGTCAGGGAAATTATATTGTTGCCAAAGATTTTTTTTAAAGGCGCATACATCTAAATGAATATCCTTTATTTTATCTGGACCGATCAATCTATCCTCATAATCGAGTTCACGCCATGATTCAAGACTGATAAGTTTAACGATTGGCGCCTCATTTTCTCTAAATTTATGACCAAATGACAAAACTGCCCTTGGACGTGAAAGTGTTTTAATGCCTGATGAGATGAAATTTATGTCCTGGGGGATGTTATTCCCCTTGAGGCAAAAAATATTTTCGCCAATACAGATTTTACTTGCAAGATTAAGAGCACGAGGTATATTTATATCACCAGATTCAAGCCTGAATACCTTAACAGGATAAGGTTTGGCATTTACAAGTGTCTTGTCCGTAGAACAGAGATCAACAATGATAACCTCAAAATTTTTGAAATCCTGATATGCTAATGCTTCTAGAAGCTTAGCAATATGATTCTCGTTATTTTTGGTAACAACAATAACTGATACTTTTTTCATTCAGTATAATTTTATGCTCGAGAGGAAGATTTGTCTAGGGCATAATTGTGGTTTGAGCCCTAACCTTGTATGAAATATTTTTAGGGAGATAAAAATAGGGTTTTTACGTTAATATTTGACAAATGTTATATAACATCATATATTAGATTTAGATAATCAATGTATATTTTAATGAAAGGCAAAAAATGAAAATTGAAGAAGACTTTGTAACTGTATCAGAACTTCAGGCAAGCATTTCCAATATCATTAGAAATGTAGAGGCGGGGAAAAAGTATGTCATTATGCGCTATTCCAAACCGTCATCAGTACTTTTAGGTTTTCAGGAGTACAAAGAACTAAAAAAAATGGCTAAATTCGCTAAAGGTGGTGCTTGTCGTGTTTGTGAGCTTTAATTTTAATAATGAGGATATATCTAGATAATTCAGCGACAACGCCAGTTGATTCAAAAGTTTTACAGGCAATGATGCCTTATTTTAATGATAAATTTGGCAATGCTTCAAGTATTCATCAATTTGGGCAGGAAGCACGTAGGGCGATTGATAAGGCTAGAGATGATATAGCAGAGGTTATTAATTCATCACCCGAGGAGATAATATTCACGTCAGGAGGATCGGAGGCAGATAACCTTGCGATTCGAGGTATTGTTGAAGGAATAATAAAAATAAAGAGTAGAAAATTTATTCCCCATGTAATTATTAGTCAAATTGAACATAAAGCCGTCCTTGAAACCGTAAAAGAACT
>JAPLVI010000103.1 GCA_026397195.1 Candidatus Berkelbacteria bacterium
GCATGGGCTGTCCCTAATTGCTCGTCTTGAACAGCATATTCATAATCTTTGCCAAGCTCTTTCATCACTAATTCTTTTTTATAGCCAACCACGATAATCGGTGAATTTATCCCAGCATCTTTAAAAGTCTTAATTAAATACTTAATCATTGGCTTACCGCCGATAGGATATAAGACTTTGGGCAGATCAAGATCCGGCATTCTCTTCCCTTGACCTGCGGCTAAAATAACAGCGCGAATTGGTTTATCCATTATTAGTATTTAAAATGCTAATCCCAATGCTAATATTTATGCTAATCTATGCGAATTTTATTAATAATCCTCTTATATTTTACACCACTTGGACTAAATAAGATAATCATTCCCAATCTTAATTTTTTTTGATTCAAATATGATCTAATCTGCAAATAATCTCTTTTAAAAATTTTATTCCCAACTTTTAACTCAACAACTATTTTATCCCTGATCAAAAAATCTAAAAAATACTTACCTACTACTTGCTGATTGACTAATATTGGTGCATATAGATTCTCTTTATAATTAATGCCCTCTTTTTTAAGCAAAATCTTAAAAGACTTTTGATAAACTTTTTCCTGATGTCTTGGGCCCAGAAGATTATAAACCTCAAAAGCTATACCAATAATTTTATAGCTTGTTTTCGGGAAAATTAATTTGCTTTTCGCATTTATTCGCATATTAGTTAGCATCGGATTAGCATTTTATACTTGGCAGCTTGGGCAATAGAACGTTCCGCGACCACCAATATTGATCCTTTTTATTGGCCCGACGCAAATTTTACAAACCTTCTGCTGATAAACCCTGGCATATTTCATAAAATCGCCCTTTTTGCCTTCTAGATTGACGTATGTATTTTCCGACGAGCCGCCCAGCTCAATTCCTTTTTTGAGAATAAATTGGATGCCTTTAAATACTTTCTTTTTTTCCTCCTCAGTTAAAGTGCCAATGAGGCGATCAGGGCTTATCCGGGCATAAAACATAATTTCATTGGCGTAGATATTACCAATTCCAGAGACGAATTTCTGGTCCATTAAGACTTGTTTGATTTTTGACCTCTCGCGCCTGGCAAGTTTGGTTTTAAATTCTTCATACTTCCAGCCGTCCAGTGGTTCCGGCCCAAGATTTTTTATTTCCGGTCGTTCCCCCATCTCCGCAGTTTTGACTAATTTTAAATAGCCAAATTTGCGGATATCATTATAGTAAAGATGGCTCTTATCATTGAATTTAAAAATTACGTGTGTATAATTATGCGGCAGGGGCTGGTCATAAACTCTTGAGGGGTGTCCCCCTTTTTCAATTTCAATTTGGCCAATTTTGCTCGGTCCGGCGTAAACAAGTTGCCCGGTGAGTTTTAAATGAATCAGAATAGAATTTCCATTCGACAAATCAATGACGATAATCTTCGCAAAACGGCGAATATCCTTAATTTCTGCGCCGATACTTCCTTTTTTGAACTCTTTAACTAAAAAATTAACCATTTTTGGCACTCTAATCTCAACACTCTTGATTTTTTTGCCAATTAATTTCTTTTTTGCCCCCTTAACAATTGTAATAATAGATCTAAATGCTATGGTATGGTCAATCCTCATGCGGAGGCGCTTGATGAGAAAGCCAAACGCGCTCGTCGTCCTCCTTTGGATAGCTATCAGGCTCTGTTACACACCGGTGGCTATCCTCGCGAAGTACCTCGGCTATCTCAAGCGCCGCCGAAGCATCGCCGAAGATGGGGGCGTAGTTATCCTCTTCGTCGCTGCCCAACATCCGCTTGAGGATGGGGTAAGAGTTGGAGAAGCCTTTCGTAATCGCCTCATCGAGGCGATAAGGTGGTACCTCCGACTCCGCGAACAAGGTAAGGCGGTGAAAGTGACCGTCTGTGGCCCACGCTATTACCCGGATAGCATCCCCCTCTATCAAGCGGCCAAAGAGTTTCTGTTGGCTGAGCGTTTGCCTGAGACGGACCTTATCGTCATCAGAGACGAAGGCAGCAACTGCCTCGATGAAATCCGTTTCGCTCGCGACCTCTGCCAACGCATGACTCCGGAAAGTGGCAAGCCGCCGAAGCTCATCATCATTGAAGCGTGCTACAAGCGCTGGCGCAACTACATCGGCTGCCTCTGGATGATGGGCCTAGTTCCCGAATTCATCCTCATTCCAGAGGACGTATCGCGAAAGGAGAAGGCCATAGAGGCGGTCTTGGCCGTCTACACGACCCTCATCGATCCTGACTGGCAGTCACCTTATAGCCCGTTGAGGTGGCTGTCATGGAGAACCCGGCGCGTACCACAGTAGTCACCAATGAAAGCGAGGACCGGACCGTCATGCCGAACTTCGTCATCCACGGCCTCACGCTTTACCCGGAGAGAACAGCCACGATAAGAGCTGGACTGTTCACCGAAGTCGCTCGTGTGTACCCGGATCTCGTGAGGAAAAAGGAGATGGTCGTTCAGAGCGCGATCGATACGGTACACAGTTGGGATGGCCAGGAACTCCAGGAAGCTCCGTACATCGAGATCCGCTCTACCGCTTCCCCCAATATCCCAACACTCAATGAGCTCGCCGCGGCCATCAAGCCGTTCTGCGACACAGAGGGGCTCGATATTGAGCTGCTCGAGATCACCGGCTTCATCCCCAAGAACGAGCCACCCACAGAGTAAGCCCAAGTCCGACCCCCAATCGCCAGAAAGCGGAACCCCACCCCCTCCCCGCTGCCCCACTGGCGATTTTTTTAATCTATTTCGGTCGCACGC
The DNA here is from genome assembly GCA_026397195.1 of Candidatus Berkelbacteria bacterium. Lineage (GTDB taxonomy): Bacteria > Patescibacteriota > UBA1384 > JAHJRZ01 > JAHJRZ01 > JAHJRZ01. Next base: position 2,765 of record JAPLVI010000103.1, read on the forward strand.
CGAAGAGATTAACCCCTAACGAAACCCGTACTGCAATAACACTGCGTAGTAGGTTTTGCATTAAGGGCGAAGTGGGGTAATTTGCTCTATCAATAAGAGGGTTTTGAAGAATTAAATTCCGTCCCAAATCATTTTAAAAAATATCCGCAAAAGGTCAGATAGATATTTACTCTCAATAATAAATCCCTCAATTGTT
>JAPLVI010000070.1 GCA_026397195.1 Candidatus Berkelbacteria bacterium
AAAGTGAAAACCCTATGTATTATTGAAAGAAATAACCAAATTCTTTTAGGAATGAAAAAGAGGGGATTTGGCGAGGGCTGGTGGAACGGCTTTGGCGGCAAGGTTGAAGAGGGAGAAGAGATTGAGGAGGCGGCGATTCGAGAAACGAGAGAAGAGGTTGGCATTAAAGTTCAAAAGATAGAGAAGCGGGGGATGATTTTATTTCATTTTGAGGATGACCCTGACCCGATTGAAATGCATATTTTTGCCGTGCTTGAGTCAGAGGGGGAACCAAAAGAATCAGAGGAGATGAAACCAGAGTGGTTTGATAAAGACAAGATGCCATATGAAAATATGTGGCCGGCAGACAGGGAATGGTTGCCTATGTATTTAGAGGGAAAATACTTTGGGGGAGATGTAAATTTTACTCAAGATAAAGAAGTTATTAGTTTTGATATTCACGAGGTCACGCCACAAGCAATTGAGAAAAAAGGTTAGCTTGATTAATTCCCTGCCCTATTAACCTAAAAATTCGTTTTAGAGGACAGGGGGGCGCCCACAATCCTGCTTGCTCCAACCCCCTTCACAATAAAAACTAATATATATCATGAAAAACATCGTCATCCCCGACCGGGAAAAATTAGATAGAATCCGGGCAGCCATTGCCGAAGGCGGTGCGGCTAATTTGCATGTTTTGGCTGATTTTGACCGCACTTTAACCAGGGCGTTTGTCAATGGTGAAGAAGTAACTTCGATTATGGCAATTTTGCGCGATGAAAATTATATGACTCCCGATTATCCGGAAAAGGCGAAAGCTTTATTTGACGAGTATCATCCGATTGAAGTTGATACAAAAGTTCCACTTGAGCAAAAGAAAAAAGCAATGGGAGAATGGTGGCGCAAACATTTTGATTTGCTGATTGCATCAGGCATGAACAAAAGAGATTTGGCCAAAATATTAACTTCAAGCAAAATTCAATTTCGCGAAGGAACTGTTGAAATGCTTAGGTATTTACATGAGCAAGGAATCCCGATAGTAATTTTATCTTCCAGCGGCCTGGGTGAGGAGATAATTTCTATGTATTTAGAAAAAGAGGGCTGCCTCTATGATAATATTCATATTGTCGGCAATGCTTTTAAATGGGATGAAGCAGGCAACGTGATTGGAGTGAAGGAGCCGATAATTCATGTGGCAAACAAGGATGAAACTGCACTTTCAGGTAGGCCTTTTTATCCTCAAATTCAGAAGAGAAGAAACGTAATTTTGCTGGGTGATAATATTGAGGATAATGGCATGGTGGCGGGATTTGATTATGAAAGTCTACTGCGGGTAGGTTTTCTAAATAAAAATGTAGATGAAAATTTGCCAGATTATCAAGCAAATTTTGATGTAGTAGTTACTAACGACGGCGATATGAGTTTTGTCAATGAATTAGTCCATGAATGCGCTGAAGGCCGTGAAGGACATGAAGGTAGTGGGGAGGTAGAACAAAAATAGTTCTCAAAAATATATGGAGAGGGCTTTATAGAGAAGATAAAATCCAAAGCCGAAAAGGATGACCATATTGATGTATTTGCCGTAATTGGTGATGGCAAAGTGAATCGGATCCAGGATTTTTTTGGCCATTTTTGGCCAAAAGCCATAAACTACCACCGGCAAAACGATGGGCAGCATAAAAAAGAAGCCGCAAAAAAGAGTTAGCAATAATTTTTGCATAGATGAAACATCTGATTGCCCGATTTCTTTGGTGGCAGCAAAATAAAAAACAATTGAACTCAAATTAAGCATATTTAAAACAAATCCCAAGAGTGCCCACTTTAAGAGATGCTTTTGGCCGAATTCCTGTGCTTGTTTTTTGTTTTCTTCCTCTTCTTGTCTTTCTTGTGTTGGTTTCTTGAAAATTGCCCTAACACCGAGAATTAAAAGAATCAATCCCAGAATTAAATCAACCCAAAAGGTTACAGTTGAAGGATGTCTGCCTCCCGGGATTGATTTGCCGATATAAAGGCCGATAAAACCCAGAATTACTACGGCAATCGCCATGCCGATTAAAAAAGAAATTGCCCGTCCCAGGGGGCTTTTTTTGTTGGTAAGAATGACGAGCATGACGCTCAAAACAACCGGAGAGATCATTTCACCAAGCGCCAAGGGAAATATTTTAGCTAGAAGCAAAAGCATTTGCTTCTATTTTAACATCTATTATTAATTTCCGCCGAAAACTGTACTCATTAGGGATAGATTAAGGCGGAAATTGGGGAAAGGGGTCGGGAAAACGGGAGTTTTCCCGTGGAGGAGGACAGCCCCGCCAAAGGCGGGGCGTTAGGAACCGAGGGTTCCTAAAAGTGAAGATGCAGCGCTGCATCTTCACTTGAAGCAATAGAGAATAAAGCCGGTAAAGGCGATTGAGGAGGCGATAACTAAAAAAATTAAGAGCCTGTTTTGAATTCTGGGAATTTTGTAATTTTGCGAGAGGCGCAAAATGGTAATCCAAATAATCACCCAGATGAAAATGGCGGAGGGGGCATATTTTGAAGCCAGCTTTAGATTTTCTGAAATAAGAGATAAAAGTGGCACAATAATCGTCAATGCCGTAAAAATGAGGGCAGCGATAAAAAGAATTTTGTTTATCCGTTTTCGTTTTTCATTGTCCATAGCAAAATCCAAACACCAAAATTTTTGGTGTCAGGATAAATATTATCACGAAATAATTATTAAGTAAATTTAGATTTTTAATGTTTGATGTTATTAATCTCATCCTTCCTTTTGAATTAGGTAAAAATCGGGTATAATTAATTAAAGGAATTTTATGGCAGAAGAAAAAACCAAAGATGACAAAAACATGGGCGCTTTATTTATTCCCGCGGGGATTTTAATCGGTATGGGAATTGGCTTTTTAACAGATAATTTGCCCGCCTGGCTTTTTATTGGTTTAGGCGCCGGCTTTCTTGGTTTTAGCATCACTTATATTTTCAAAAAGAAATAGGAAATTATTAGTAGAGAGAGATGAAAAAAACGCTGTATATTATTTTTGGCGGTGTTTTAGGCGTATTTGTTTCTATTTTTATTCATGCCATGATTGAAGAAATTATTCTTTGGCAGGCAGCGAAGACGGGCACGGAGTTGAAATGGACAGAACTTTTTGGCAAGCAAGCCTGCGTTTTGCCGCTGTGGCTTATAATTTTACTACCCATTTTGGGTATTATTTTCGGCGTGTTTTTAGGAAATTATTTGTTTAAAAAGGAGAAAAAATGAAAATTTACTCCCCGGTTTTCAAAAATGGCAGTCCTATCCCTGCTAAATATACTTGCGACGGCGGGGATGTTATTCCGCCTTTAAAGTTTGAAGAAATTCCCGAAGAAGCAAAAAGCTTGGCTATCATCTACCAGGATCCCGACTCCCCCAACGGCGATTTTGTCCATTGGATTATTTTTGACATTGGCCCTCAACTTGCGGAAATTAAAGAGGGAGAAGTGCCGGCTGGAGCGATTGAGGGGACAAATGATTTTGGCAATTCAAATTATGGGGGTCCCTGTCCGAGTTCAGGCAGCCATCGTTATGTTTTTAAGCTTCATGCCCTAGATATAAAACTAGGCTTAACGGCACAAGCAACCAAAAATGAATTCAGAAATGCGCTTGAAAACCATATTTTAGCAGAAGCTGAGGTAATTGGGACTTATCAAAGGCAATAATCTCTTGACAGGTCTGATATAATCAATAAGTAATAGCAAATAACTAATTCTATGGATAAATGCGAAAAATGCGGCATGCCGGTTGACGAGATGACTAAATGTTCTTGCGAAGTAAAAGTTTGCTATCATTGTTGTTCTTGTGAACCAGAATGCAAATGCGGCTGCAAGGAAAAAGAAGAAAAGGAAAAGGCAAAATAATATTTCTTGATATTTTAGATATTTTAGATTTGATTGTTGAATAATCAAAACTGTTTTAGTATTTAAAAATATGAAAAAACGAATATTTATAGCTATTAATATTTCAGATAATCTCAAAAAAGAGATTAAAAAATTTCGGCAAAAATATAATAGTTTGCCTGTTCGTTGGATGCCGGACGAAAATTTACATCTTACTCTAATGCCTCCCACCGAGTTTGATGATAATCAGATTGTGGCTATAATTGAGAAATTAAAAGAGCTTGAAGGAGTTTTCGGGCCAATTAGGATTGAATTTCAACGAGTCACCTTTGGGCCTAATCCAATTCACCCAAGACTTATCTGGGCAGAAGGGGCAGATAACCCCAAGTTAGCTGAGCTTAAAAATAAAATAACCCAGAAATTAGGTTATAATCAAAAAGACAAGCGACCTTTTCGACCACATCTAACGCTGGCTCGTTTCCGATCACAAGATTATCAAATATTTCTCCAAAAAAGACTGGATAAGGAGGTAGATTGGTCATTGACGGCAGATTCTTTTAGCATAATTCAATCGGAGCTGAAAAGCGATGGGGCAGTCTATACTAAATTAGATGAAATAGATTTATGAGAGGAAAAATCAAAGTTGGGCTAATATATGGCGGGGCATCTTTTGAACACCAAGTTTCCAAAATGACCGCCAAATCGATCGAGCAAAATATTGATAGGTCCCTTTTTGAGATCATTAAAATTTATATTGATAAAAAAGGAAAATTTAATTGCATGCTTTTAAAAGATATTGATATTGCTTTTTTAGCCGTCCACGGTCCAAATTGCGAGGATGGAAAGCTGCAGTCATATTTAGAGAAAAAAGGGATAAAATATACTGGTTCCAGAATTGAAACATCAAAAATAAACATGGACAAGATTCGGATGCATAAAGCGTTCAATGATGAAGGTATAAATACTGTAAAGTATTTAGGATTTAAGAAGAACCAAACAAAAGCCAAGATTGGGGAAAAAATTGACGAAGAAATTGGTTTTCCCTGTGTTATTAAGCCCAATAATACAGGTTCATCAATTGGCATTTCAAAAGTCGAAGATTTTAATGGTTTAAGAAGAGCAATCAGCCTTGCTTTTATATATGATAAGAAAATAATTATTGAGGAAGCGATTGAAGAACCTCGCGAACTTGAAATTGCCGTTTTAGGCAATAAAAGACTGATTCTTTCCGAACCCGGAGAAATTTTAGCTCACGGTAGGGTTTATTCTTATCAATCAAAGTATTTTAGACCTTTTAAAACAAAAACCGTGGCCGAGAATTTAAAGAAAGGTCAGATTAATCAAATAAAGGAAATGGCGCGTAAAGCATACTTGGTTACTGGTTGCCGAGGATATGCCAGAATTGATTTTTTTCGGGCAAAAGACGGAGAAATTTACATTAACGAGATAAATACCTTGCCCGGATTTACTAAAATTTCTATGTTTCCCAAAATGATGGCGGCTAAGGGGATAAAATATAAGGATTTGATCACCAGGATAATAAATTTAGTTCTCTAGAAATAGATTTAGTATTTTACTTTTTGACTCTTCTTTTATATTTGAAAAAATATAGTGTCCTCAACTGAAAAAAAGTGAACAACATGCCGGACTTCGCGCCGTATGATAAGTATCGCGTCTTTGACTTTGAGCACTGGGTTCTCTTTCTTAATATCGGCCAGCAATATCTTGGAAGATGCTATCTCGCTCTCAAGCGGGATGGCGCCATTGACATCTTCGAAGACACCAAGCCATGTGAGCTTGCCGAACTTCTCCGTGCCGTTGCCACCATCAAAAAGGCAATGGCCGAGCTTTTTGGTCCTGACAAGTACGACTACTGTTCTCTAGGCAACGAATGGCATCACTGTCATCTCCATCTCATACCTCGCTACCAAAGCGAACGCCAGTTCTTCGGCTTCACTTTCATCGACCAATGCTGGGGAAGAAACTATGCTCTTTACGACCGAAACATCACCTTCCCCAACGAACTTCTCTTTCAGCTCTGTGATGCACTCCGTAAGGCGCTCTCCGCTCGCCTTCTCTCCGACCTCCATCCTCACCCCCGAGACTGACCCTGTGCCCGGACTTTACAGATGTAGAGTCCGGCATTTTTAATAGATATATAAAAATAGCAGGGAAAAGAATTCTTTCTTAAAATAAAAAACGCCAGTGGGCGACAATGCGGCTGTGTCGCCCGCTGGCGGGATGAGTATGTCTCGGATGGATGTTGGTTGAGACCGGCTAGGCCTTCTTCTTGCGGATCGCGCCCGCGACGCCGATGGAGGCGAGGGCCAGAAGCGCGATTGACGCAGGTTCAGGTACCGGTGGGCCTTGGTAGTCGGCGCCGGTCTGGTAGTTGGTGAAGATGCTCTCCCCGTTGCGGCTGGCAAGGTAGACGTCGCCGAAGTAGTCGGGGTTGATGTCGGTCGTAGTCCAGACGAGCGAGTTGTCGAACCAGTAGTCGATCGAGTTGTCGGCGTTCTTGCCGACCTTGAGCGTGTGTTCGTCGGCGGTTCTGTCGTCAAGCCACTGCCATCCGGCCACATCGGTGTCCACGTTCCACCAGTAGATGGCGTACTTGTCGTAGGTGGGGTATGCGGACGGAGTCCAGCTTCCGAACTGGAACCAGGCGGCGCCCGGCGTGCCTTCCTTCTCGATCCACAGTTGCGCCCGCTGGGTGCCTGGTCCGTTGTCAAGGAAGGAGAACTCGACCCACGGGGTCAGGGCACTTCGGAACTCGCTTGGTGTGTTGTAGTGGGCGGCGGCGTAGTCGCTACCTGAGCCGACCACGAGGTCGCTGCCGGCGATCGAAAGTGAAGCACCGTTGTAAGTGCCCCATTCGACGCTATTCCAGAGAAGGGCATGGGCCGTCGACCCAACGAGGGTCAAGACTGCCAAACAGATGAAGAGACTGCAGATCCGCAAGGGCAACACCTCCAGTGCGACGTGATGATGCGTCGCAGTTATTATAAAACATGATTATTGTTATGTCCAGTCTTTGCGGGTTTTTTGAAAAAAGACCTAATAGTTCATATGCTCTAAATATAAATCAGAGTATAATATAAAAAAAGCCCATCCTTCGCTCCGACAACAACGGAGCTTCGGAGGGCAAAGAGGAAGATGAGAAGTAAATGGTTAATAGTACTTATCGTTGTTGCAGTTTTAATCCTGAGTTTAGGAGGATATTTAATTTATAGAATTTTACTGACGCCCACCCCCTGTGGCAATTGTTCTTCTCCGAGTCCGTCAAAAAGCGAAACCCCGACTAATCTCTTGCCCGAGGGTCAGGCCAAAATTATTTTCCTCCATCATTCGACCGGCCAGGTGATTTGGGACGGCGGGGTGAAAGAATGGTTTGATAATTACAATATTGAAAAGGGTACTAATTTTCAGGTTGAAGAGAGGGTCTTTCCCAAGGAGTCGCCTTATGGCTGGAATAATTATCCTTTTGATTATTATAATATTTGGGTTAAAAATGGCGGCGGGACCGAGTATAAGACCGAGCCGACTTTGAATGCTTTGACTAAAGATTATAATGTCATTGTTTTCAAACATTGTTTTCTCGTAAGCCATATTGAGGTAGATAGCGGTAGCCCCAATGTCGATTCAGACACAAAATCAATTGAAAATTATAAGCTGCAATATAATGCTCTCCAAAAAGAGATGCGCAAATATAAAGACACAAAATTCATTGTCTGGACGGGCGCGGTTGAGACTTCAGAAGTGCTTCTTGACGGTCCTGCTAATCGCACTAAAATCTTTTTCGATTGGGTGAAAAATGAATGGGATGAAAAAGGAGATAATATTTTTATCTTTGATTTTTATAATCTTGAGACCGAAGGCGGATTGTATTTAAAAAATGAATATGCCGCAAGTTTGACGGATTCACATCCCAATGAAGTCTTTGCTAAGAAAGTGGCGCCCATATTTGGTCAGAGAGTGGTTGATGTTATTAATGGCAAAAGCGATGAATAAACTCTTATAAAGAGATACCCGCTGTCGCTCTTACTGTGCAACCTATTACATAGTGTACGCACAGTGCGCACTTTGGCGGGTTAATCTCTTGGCACTGCTTGTCAAATAGATAAAAAAAACGGCCTGCGACGAACCTCCGGGGTGGGGGTTCGGCGCAGAGCCGTGGTTGCTGTTGGGGCTCTAGCCCTTGACTCGCCAGTTGAGCCTTTCTCCGGCGAGGAAGGGACGAAAGCCGCGTGGCTCGGACTCCAGGGGGATAGTGAAATCCAGATCGTGCACTGGCACGAAATCCCTTGTTGGGCGGTCGAAACGATAGAGACCATCGCCAGTGAGGAAGGGCCGTAGTTCGCGGAGTTCGGACTCCGAGCGAACCGTGGGGTTGGTCTCGCGCACTAGCGTCAGTTCCTGGGTTGTGGGTTTGAGGCGGAAGAACCTCTCGCCGAAACGGCAGGCGAAGTTAGCCAGCCTCTTGAGCTGACCTGCCTGGTCGAAGACGTGAGCCAGAATGGGTAACATCGCTGGCGCGGAGAAAACTCCGGCTGGTGTCTTCGCTGGGGGCCTCGGTTGTTGCTTGTTGAGGATGGGATGAGGGGCGGAGTCACTTCCGTGGACGAAATAGGGCTCGCCGCTCGTGGCTGCTTCGATCAACGCCCTTCGGTCATCCTCATAGCACGCCACTGGTCGGCAGAAGTTGTGTGGCTGGCCGAGCACATCGTCGTAGGTCAGCCAGAGATGCTGCGGGGTGATGGACCCCACAATCGTGTATCCCCTCTGGTTCATCTCACGAATGAAGGCGATGCCTTCCTTAGTTGAGACGTGCGCCATCACCACTCGGAGCCTGCCGAAGTTTCGCAGAATGCGCCTGATCACGGGCAGGAACTTACGCTCCCGCATGCACGAGGGGTAGCCGGCCATCTCGCCGTGGATCTCAAGCGGAAGATCGACTTCCATCATCGCGGCGAAGACATCTCTTAGTCCCTTCGCTCGCCAGTCCACGATGCCGAATGCCGAGTTGGTGGTTACGCCTTGGGGGTAGGCCTTGGCCGCGATGATTCGGTCCTTCGCTTCGAAGATCGTCTCCGGCGTTGTAGCCCGGACACACTCGCTCTCAACCTTGCTCTCGTACGCGACGGGGATGATCTGGATGAGCATCAGTGCCTCGAAGTCCGGGTTATACCGCCGGGCAACGGGCAAGATGGACCAGTCAAGGTCCCACTTCCTGCCGTCAGTCGGTCCATCGCGATACTCAATCGCCTGCTGCGCCGTGTGGATTGGGTACTTCGTGTTGGGTTCGATGTTGGCGCGACTGCAGACGAGAGCGATGGGCTTGACGGCTGGATGTACCTGGATGGTCTCACGAACATGAGCGTGGGTGTCGTAGAAGCGGGGGACGACTAGTTCGGTAATCTGTCGGCGCTTACTCATGCCGCGAGCCTCCTTACGTTGTAGTATTTGTGGGCGAACCTGATGATGTGGCGTACCTTCCACGGTCGTACGAGTCCAACTATTCCCAGGGCGATGGCATCCGCGCCAGCGGCAAAGACCAGGGCTGCCGCTTCTACCGACTGGATGCCGTTGCCGCCGACGATCGGCAGCGTGACACCCTTGGCGCGCAACGCCAGGATACAGCGGATGGTGAAGCGAAGGCAGGCTGGGCCGGAGAGTCCTCCTGGCTGGCCTTCGAAGTACTTCAGAAGCGGCGACGTGGCACTGCCCCAGACCATCTCCCAGTCTATCTCCTCGTAGCCGAAACGGATAGTGTTACCTATCCAGAGGAAGGCACACTTGGGGTGATTCGCCGCCCTCATGATACCCTCGATGGGATTGACCGGCGAAAAGTTAGCACCGATGGGTATACCGAACTCATCGGTGAGTCGGCCGACCTTGTCATGGATTTCTTCGATCTCGTCGAAGAGGAGGGAGTGATCGACTCCCACATTGGGACAGCCGTGGTTGGCCATGATGGCGAAACGGACACTGGGCGGGAATAAAGGCAGATACTGTTCTGCTAACATCTCGATGAATTCATCCCACTCAGCCATCCGTTGCTCGTGTTTCGTCGCGGCCGACATGAAGGTAATGACGAAGGGATGTTCCTTCTTTTCGTACTCGTGGAGGTCGAAGTAGAACTGCGCCCCCTTGCCGGAGAGACCAACGCAGTTGACGGTATGACCGCTTCGCCACCTCACCTTAACTGATCGGGGGAAGAGCTCACGCGGAGTGAAGCCATCATCGCACAGGGGCATGTTGCCCTCTCGCGGCGGCATGGTGAAGGTCTTGTAGGCCGGGGTTATCCCTTCTTCGTAGATGTCCCCCAGCACTAGCCTATACGCCCGCTGGTAAAGGTGGCCCTCGCCGACAAAGCCGGGAACGCCAGGCGCGGTGAAAACAGGTCCGAACTTTACATCTTCGCCTCTGACCCGAAGCCTCATCGGAGGCCCCCTTTCTTGCGTGGTAGGTACGTCTCACAATTAGAGCATATATCAATAATAATAGACAAACAAGAACTAATAATTAATTCGATAAAATTGAAGTTAAAACTATATTTGGTAT
>JAPLVI010000168.1 GCA_026397195.1 Candidatus Berkelbacteria bacterium
AAGAGCACACGTCTCACCCTTTCAATTCCTTCCACAGTATCTATTATATTGACCTCGGAGTCCCAGCCGACATCTTCAGGGCCTTCAGCTTCCATAAATTCAATTTCTGGAAACGCTTCCCTTAATTCGGGGATAATTAGAATTGGCACCCTATCCTTAGCAACTAATGGATTCCCAAAACAAAAGAATTTCATTTTTTTCATATCCTTATAAAGCACAAGATATATAAAAAATAGTTTGTTATTAAAGCCAGGGGGAGAATGGGAATACTTGATCTAATTTTTGGGAAACCAAAAATAAATTTAGAGTCCACAGCACCATTGGGACCTTTAGTGCTAGCTATATCCGATATCAGAAAGGCAACAGCAGAAAAAAAAGGAGACAAAGTCAAGGACATATATCCAAAATGCAAAGAACTGAGCAATAATGTCGCAACCTTGCTTCCAAAAATAAAAGAAAGCGTGAATAGGGTTAAATCCAAAAACATAGACAAAAGCATAAGAGGCTATGAAATTTCAGTCCAGATGAAACAGAAATTCTCAGAAAGAGCCCCAGTCTTGATCGATTCAATAAAACCGATAAATGAAGTCAATATAGCGAACATAATCCTATTCCATAATGCATTAAATCATGCCATTGTTTCAATAACCAAGATAACATCGGACAATAGGTATTTGTTCTTCTTTTTCAGTGAGGAAATGAAAGGTTTTGGTAAGTTGATGAAAGAGCTATGTGATATAAACGATGAAATAAATCATCAGATTGAAAGCAAGAAGGACATTTTTGAAGAGGAAAATAATATCTATTCCAGCTTATCCAAATACGAATCATTGCATTAGGAAATGGAAGAGATTATTATGCTGGACATGAAAATGAAGCATGAGATCGAAGAAGAAACCAAAAGAAAAGAGCGCCTAGCTCAAGAGATGAAAGAAAGGGAGCAAAAACACATCGAACTTACTAAAAATATAAACGGCATTGAAGCTGAGATCGAACAGCTGGATAGAGAACTTCTCAACTATCTGGCCTTGCTCGAAAGGCCGATGAAGAAATTTAAGAGAACCATCATTGATAAGCAAAAGTCGAAGATCATAGAAGAATTTTTATCAAGTCCTTTGGAAACCTATATCGGATCAGCCAACAATGAAAATGAATTAAGGCAAGTCTTCGATGAATTAAGAACAAGTATCATTAAAGGAACAATTGAAAATGACAAAAAGCTAATTGAAAAAACAGTCCAGGCAATAGAAAAACTAATGCAAAATTCATCCATTAACTCCGCGACCAGGATCTCAGAATTACGAAGAGAAATGGAAGAGCACGAGTCCGAAGTCCAAAAAATAATAGACCAGAACCGGGAATCAGAAAAGGTATTGCGCGAGTTTGAAAGGAAAAACCAAGAAATTCAGAAAAATGCAAAGTTAAAAGAAGAAATCGAACTCAAGTCAAATAAAATTGTTGAGGAGATAGAAAGATTATCCCAAGATTTCATAGGGAGAAAAATAAAATTAAAAGAATCTCAGTAGTATTGCAGAATATTTCTTGGAATGACGAGTCATTTTAATTCTTTTCCTCAACTATACCTATATGTCATTCAAATTTCTAGAGCACACTGCAGATGTCTTGTTCTTGGCAGAAGGCAAAACCTTTGAAGAAGCACTTGAAGAAGCTTCGAAGGCATTGTCTAGGACTATATCTGATAAAGTGAAGAAGACGAAAGAGTTCGAATTCGAGGAATCCGCCCAAAACATAGAAGAATTGACTATTGCTTCATTGTCTAGATTATTGGTGGAATCCGAGGTCCTAGGGCTTCTGCCCGGGGGGCTTAGAGTGACATCATTCAGTGAAAAACCCGGAAATTTCAGGGCAAAAATAATGGCTTGGGCTGGGGAAGGAAGGCAAAAAACAATAGTAAAAGGAGTTACCTACGGAATGTTAAAGGTTGAAAGAACAAAAAACAAGTGCACAATGCAAGTTTTACTGGATATCTAAAAGAATAAATTCTGTAATCGATCTTCCTATTGAATACACTTCTATGGTCGCATTCTTATTTCCGTCAAATGCTTTTGCAATATCCAAGTATTGTTC
>JAPLVI010000164.1 GCA_026397195.1 Candidatus Berkelbacteria bacterium
AACTTTGTGGTACTATTTAGTTGAGAATAACGGCAAAACATTTTATTTGCTTACTGTTGATGAGAGCAATAAATCAACGCTTGACAAAATGGTTGGTACTTTAAGTTTCGGCGGAGCAACAACCAGTCCTTCAGCATCTCCTTCGGCTGGTTATAAAATGTATAGTGAAAGCCAAAGAGGTTCATTCTCTTTTGAGTATCCTAAAGATTGGCAAATTTTAAAGACAAGTGCTTATGACGTTGATGTCGAAATAATGGAATTATTATATACGAGCGGTGATGTTTTAAACAATTCACAAATTTCGGTTGAGGACCTTAAAAATACTTATGGCAGTGCAACTTTACGTGAGATAGTTAACCAAATAGCAAATTCGCCTGATGATCAATTTATTAGCGAGGTTCAATTAGGAGGAAAGACTGCGATCAAGCTGAATAGCATGAATAGCATACCTCCACGAACGGTATATTATGCTTTGAATAATGGCTATTTGCTTGTTATTTCTGGTGAAAGTTTTGAAGGAAATAACAATTTGAATGATGCTCAGCAAAAAAATAAAAATGCTTTTGAACATCTTATTTCCAGCTTCAAATTTCAATAGAACAATATAAAAATAAGACTCGGGTATCTTGCCCGAGTTTTTAGTATCTGCTAAGATTATCATTAGTTTATGTATAAAGAAGTAGATAGAAACAAACGCAATACCTTTTTTTTGATTTTCTTTTTTATTATTTTTATTATTGGACTCGGTTGGGCGCTCTCCTATATTTTTAATAATCAATTAATTTTAATCATTGCCGTCATTATCGCCGTTACGCAATCCTGGATATCTTATTATTATTCTGACAAAATTGTCCTCTCGATGTCTCACGCGAAGGGTCCGATTAAGAAAAAAGATAGTCCCGAGCTTTATCGATTAGTTGAAAATCTCTGCATCACTGCAGGACTGCCAAGACCTAAGATTTATATCATCGAAGACTCTGCCCCCAATGCCTTTGCCACGGGCAGAAATCCAGACCATGCGGTCGTCTGTTTCACTACTGGGATTCTGGAGAAATTAGAAAAAGTTGAATTAGAGGGAGTGATAGCCCATGAATTATCTCATATTGGAAACTGGGATATTCTCCTGCAAACGGTTATCGTGACCTTAGTCGGTGTGATTGTCTTAATCTCTGATTTTTCCTTGCGCACCATGTTCTTCCGTCGTCGTAGTGACGGCGAAGGCGGCGGGATATTGCTCATTGTTGGTCTATTGCTTTTAATCCTTTCGCCTTTATTTGCCATACTCATTCAGCTAGCCGTTTCGCGTAAGCGTGAATATCTGGCTGATGCATCGGGTGCACTCTTAACTCGTTATCCGGAGGGCTTGGCCCGAGCGCTGAAAAAAATATCAGCGGATAAGGAGCCTCTGGAGGTGGCTAATCGTGCCACGGCGCATCTTTATATTGTTAATCCTGTAAAAAAACAGTCGCAAAGAGAAGAAGGAAATTCCTTTTTTGCCAATCTTTTCTCAACCCATCCGCCAATTAAAGATAGGGTAAAAAAACTTCGGGAAATGGTAGCTAAATAGTATAATAGAATTGTATGAGCAAAGAAAAAATAGACAAAACAGCGGCTAAGGTGAGAATTGAAAAATTACGTAAATTAATAGACCAGTATCGCTATGAATACCATGTTTTGGATAAACCGTCTGTTTCAGACGCTGTCAATGATTCTCTTAAACATGAGTTGCAGGAACTGGAGGACCAGTTTCCGGACTTGGTCACCCCTGATTCGCCGACGCAACGGGTCGGCGGAAAACCATTAGACAAATTCAAAAAAGTAACTCATAAAACAAGAATGCTTTCTTTAACCGATGCTTTTAGCTTTGATGAACTCAAGGATTGGTTTGAGAGAAATGAACGCCAATTAGGCAAAAAAATCAAACCGCAATTTTTTTCTGAACTCAAAATGGATGGTTTGGCTATTTCCATCACCTACAAAAACGGAGATTTAGAGGTTGGCGCAACTAGAGGTGATGGTGTGACTGGTGAAGACGTAACTAATAATCTAAAAACAATTGAAGCTATACCTCTGCATCTACGCAAGGACTCAGAATATTACGCTCGAGCATCTAAAGATGAATTAGTCGTTCGGGGTGAAGTTTATATGACAAAGTCAGCTTTTAAGCGTGTTAACGACGAGCAAAAGAAAAAGGGCGGAGCTCTTTTTGCCAATCCGCGAAACGCCGCTGCCGGCTCTGTCAGGCAGCTGGATCCAAAAATTACCGCTAGCCGTGAATTGTCTTTTGTCGCTTGGAGCATGGAAACAAATCTTGGTCAAAAGTTTCATCATGAGGAGCATGAAATAATGCAGGATTTGGGTTTTCGTGTGATTAAAGAAAATAAGCTCTTCCATAGTCTTAATGAAGTGGAAAAATTTAAAGAAGATATTGAAAAGAAAAGGGAAAAATTAGATTTTCAGATTGACGGCATTGTGGTGGTTATTGATAATGATAACCTTTTTGACCGCTTGGGAGTTGTTGGTAAAGCGCCGCGCGGACAAGTGGCCTATAAATTTGCCCCGGAGCAGGCGACAACGATTGTTAAAGATATTATCGTTCAAGTCGGACGCACCGGTAAATTAACGCCAGTGGCTGAATTTATACCGACATTAGTCGCTGGTTCTACAATTTCGCGTGCCACCCTTCATAATGAAGATGAAATGAGCAAAAAGGATATCAGGATAGGAGATACAGTAGTTATTCAAAAAGCAGGTGACGTTATCCCAGAAGTAGTTTCAGTTATTAAAAAATTGCGCCCGGCAAATGCCAGGAAATTTGTTTTTCCCAAAAGATGCCCTATTTGCGGTTCAAAAGTGGTGCGCGTTCCCGGAGAAGCGGCTCATCGCTGCACTAATAAATTTTGCTTTGCGCAGCAAAAGCGGCAGATCCAGCATTTTGTTTCTAAGGGAGGAATGGATATCGAAGGATTAGGGCCAAAAATCCTGGAACAATTAATCAAAGAAGGTTTAATTAAACACGAAGGCGATTTATATAAGATAACCGAAGATGATTTAAGGCCATTAGAGCGATTTGCGGAAAAGTCAGCGGAAAATCTGGTTGAATCAATTAAGAATAGCAAAATTGTGCCTCTTGGTAGATTTATTTATGCCCTAGGAATTCTTAATGTAGGCGAAGAAACAGCTTATGACTTGGCTTCAAGATTCGGCACTTTAGAAAAAATTGAGAGCGCTAGTTTAGAAGAGCTAGAGAAAGTTCAGGATATCGGTATCGTGGTCGCGAAAAGTATTTATAATTATTTCCATGATGAGAGAAATTTAAATAAAATAAAAGATTTATTAAAGTCTGGAATCAAAATCGAAGGGCAGAGGCAGACTAAAAGTAAAATTACAGGCAAAAGT
>JAPLVI010000156.1 GCA_026397195.1 Candidatus Berkelbacteria bacterium
CAACATGCCTGAAAAAAAGAAATTTAATTTCAAATATTTACTGAAAGTTATCGTTTATATTTGTGCTCTCTTGGTTGCAATCTATTTGGTTCTTCTTGCTTCAGGTTATAAATTTGATTCGCGCAATAAAAATTTTAAACAGACCGGCAGTATCTATATTAATTCAAATCCCAAAGATGTAAAGATATATATAAACGGAAAACTGAAGTCTACCAGAACTCCTCTCAAATTAGGTTACCTTCTGCCAGAGAATTATCAAGTGAGGATAGAAAAAGATGGATTCCAAAAATGGGAAAAAAATTTAACTGTCAAACCTGGTCTTGTTTCTTCTGAATCTGAGGTTATTCTTTTTTACGATAAAGCTCGCCAGGAGGAATTTAGTAATATTGAAGGAGTAAAAAATTTTAAAATAAATGCAGCTAAAAACGAGCTTTTATTTTGGACTACAAATCAAATTTATTTTCAAAAAACTGATTCAAATCAAAATCAGAAATCAGCTGAACTTCTAACCTCTCAAATTGAGGATGTTGATGGAGGTTTAAATTTCAAAAGATTATTAATTAAAGGAAAAGATCTCACAAGCCAGGGGCAAATTATGCTTTATTGCAGCCAGGGAGATTGCCCTGAGCCATATGATCTGGATCATGGTCTTAGTTTGAATTTCGATAAAGGCAAAGTGAATGACGATGACTCTTATCCTTTACTTCTTTCGGCTCAGGGTAACTTATATTCGGTGACGGATAAATTGGTGAAATACTATATTGATTCTAATGTTTTAGATTTTGTCTTATTCTCGGGTAAAATTTTTTATCTAACAAATGATGAAAATGGAGTTAAAATATCAAGCTCGGATCCTAAAGGGGAAGATAAGAAATTAATTACCGCCCAAAAAGCAAATGAAAGTGAAAAAAAGAATTTCGCCTTATATGTAGATGCAAAGAAAAACAGACTTTTTCTTATTAGTAGAGATAATGACCTCTTTAGAATTAACACCGGTAACCAAACATTGGAAGAGATAAAGACAGAAGCGACATCATTGAATTTTGATAATAACAATTTCCTTTTGATCATAAACGGCAGCGAACTCAAAGTTCAGGGAAAGGTTAAGGTTACTGATGAAGAGAAATCTTTACATGAGGTTGCCCGCTATTCGAGCGACCCCCTAAATCCTGGATGGATTTTTCGCACCAATCATCTTTTATTGATTAGAGATAGAATCCTAAAAACAGTTGAAGTTGAAGGAAGTAATGAAACCGATCTTTACGCCTTTAATAATGATGATTATACGAAGGATAAAACAGGCAATTTAAACTTCGTTTCTATTTCTAAAAATGAGGCAGTTGTTCTAGATAAAATGAAATTAAAAAAGGTAACCTTTTGTGAGAGAGGAAGTTTAATTGACCTTTGGCAATAGTTTAAGTGTCTCACCAGTCGTTGGGACGCTACGCTCGGTAGCGTTTTTATTTTTCAGTTCCGCTTTGACAATAAAACGAGAAATATTAGTACCTACGGGCATGCAAGTCATAAGAGTTACTTCTCGTTTGCCGCGGGAATCAATCACCGAAACATCGGATGGTTTGACCGTCATGGTTTCAGTGACCTTGTAAATATAAGGTTCGCCCTTATAAGTGACGATAACCTGGTCGTCTTCTTTGATATTTGGCAAAAGAGCAAAAATATGCTTGTAGTCGCTCTTTATCCACCAATAATATGAAGAATGCCCAGTAATAAAAATATTGCCTGACCCATCAGGTGTGCTAGAACTGCCAAACTGAACCACGCCGTTTTTCAAATTATCAAGAATGCCGTCGGCTGAAATTCCCCAGACGATTGGCGCATTAATATTAAGAGATGGAATATAGAGATGATTATCCTCAAGATTGCCTAAAGGATTTTGCTGATCCTTGGGTTTGCTT
>JAPLVI010000083.1 GCA_026397195.1 Candidatus Berkelbacteria bacterium
ATTTTTTATTTTCTTTGAGATAAGCGGCCAAAAGCAGTGCTTGGGACAGGTGTTTCGTCATCCCGCGAAAAACAAAAGCATCGAATTCAAGAATATTTCGCCCGGCCAAATTAAATTTAAGTTTAGGGGCAACGGCTAGAACTAAATCATAAAAATGAAGACGCAGGACATGATGGCCGCGCTTTCTGGCTTCTTCTTCAATCCTGACTGATTCATAAGTATCGGGCGAACCTAAAATGGCAATTTTCATTTTGGCCTCGCTTTTAAATAAAGTGATTCTAAATATTTAATTATCTCTTCCGCCACATTAATCCCCATTGTTCTAGTGAAACCGCGAAATTGGGGAGTGCGGTTAACCTCAAGAATGTAGGGCTTGCCTTTGTAGTAAATAATGTCCACGCCGGCAATTTCATATTCCAAAACGCGGGCGGCGCGCAGAGCAAGTTCTTTCAGCTCCTGCGTAAGCTCGGCTTTCTCGGTGAAAGCACCACGAGCAACATTATTTCGGAATTCTCCGGGCGTAGCCATTCGTTTCATCGCCCCTAAAACCTTATCCCCAACTACAAAAACCCGAAAATCCTCTTTAACCGGAAAATATTCTTGAATTAAGACATTATACATTTTGTATTTATTCAAAATCTTCACTGCCGCTGTCCTTGAATTAACAAGATATACCTGCACTCCAAGTGCCCCCTCTATTTGTTTTAAAATTGCCGGATATTTAATTTTATCTAGCACCTCGCGCAATCTCTTGGGCCTTAAAACCTGATAAGTAGTGGGGTGCGGGAGGCCGGCAACGCTTAGTTTGAAGGCCTGGGTAATTTTATCCTGGATGCGGTCAATTTTTGAATTGATAACGATTTTTCCTTCTTTTTGTAAAAGAGAACATAAAATTAATGACTGGACATAATATTTTTTAATCCAACGCCTCAAAATACAGTCATAACTTAACATGTTAACTGTTCTTCGTTTGTCTTTTTCGTAGATTAATGCTGTGATATTTACACCTTTGTTTTTATCAACTTTGATCATCACACTTCTCATTTCAATCCAATCAAGCGAATGGCCCATACTACGTGCGGTTTTTTGCCAAAATTTTTTTTCTTCCGGCGCAATTGGACCAAGAATAGCAATCTTCATAGGACTAACACTAATCCTTTCACTAATTACACTAATATTTTTTTCTTTTTATCTTCTGCGTAACGGATCTATGACAAACTTGCCCTTTTGTAAATCTTTGCGACCGACAATCATTGGGTATTCCATATGAGTGCGTTCGATAATCGTTACTTTCGTTTTGATTAATTTGCCGGCAAGTTCAATCTTTAATGGAACAAAGACACGCCTTGTTCGACCAGCAGCGGAACGAATAAGAATTGCTCCTTTTACTCCTTTAATCCGGTTTAAAAGTTCACGCTCTGGTCGGTAATTTTTCTTAGGATTAGTAATAATATGCTTCAACTTCTGCAGCTCACTGACAATGCTCTTAAAACCAATACTTATGGCTAGTTTTTCACAAATTGAGGAATAATCAGCCCCTGTGTCGATTCTCGCCAAAACATGTCTATTGTTACTTGAATTACGAGAGAGTGTAACTTCTTCAACCGGTCCAATTATCGGTCTCTTTTTATAAAAATGTCTTTTAGTCATGTAATATTGCTATCTTTAATTTAAGCAAATCCTAGCATGGATCTGCCCCCAAATCAAGCCTGCATAGGGCAGGCAGATTTTGGGGGACCAGGGCAGATTCGTTGGCAAGGTTGCAGCCTCCGCTGCATTTATTTTTGATTCTTTCTTTAAAAAAAGAATCAAATCCAATAAAAAACCCTCCAGTCAATTGATGAACTACTGCGGCCTAAAGGCCGCAAGAATCCTTAAGCTTGACGCCTCGGACAGTGCGTTTTCCCTTCGTTCGCTTTGCTCACTACGGGCTGGCTTTTATACCCGCCGGAGGCGGGGTTTTAAGCCAGCGAAAATAAGAGGGAGAAAATTTTAACCTAAAAATTAGCCTGTATTCTCCTTACGCAAAAATTCTGCTGCTGATTCAGGAGAAATAATATCAATAATCACACCCGAGCCTAATTCATAACCACCAAACTTTGAAAGACGAGGGCAAATCTCAAGATGCCAGTGATAATAGATTGATGGATGACCTAATTTTGTTGGAGCAGTATGAATATAATAATTGTAAGGCGGTTCATTAAGACGGTGGGCAAGCTTTTTCATAATAACAGAAAAAACCTCTACTAATTCTTTGAGCTCTTGGCTTGTTATTTTTTCATATCGGGCAGTATGTTTTTTGGGTAAAATCCAAACCTCAAACGGAAATCTAGCGGCAAAGAAAGCAAAGGCAATAAAACTTGAATTCTCCGAGATAACTCTCACCCCAGCATCTTTTTCTTCTTTAATTAAACGACAAAAAACACATTCTTTATTTTCGCTATAAAATTTTTTTGACCCCATTAACTCACGCGCTACATAATTCGGGATGATTGAAGAGGCAAAGAGCTGACTATGAGGATGGTCAACCGATGCACCTGCTTCAGCCCCGAAATTGTGAATTGCCATAATATATTCAATAATCGGATTTCTTTGATGAAAAATCATTCTCTCTCGATAAGCATTAAATAATTCAACGAGGATGCTGTTGTCAAGATCGGGGAGTTCAACATCGTGGTCTTTAAAACTAATCACTTCATGTGCACCCAAGCTTTTATAAGAGGAATAAAAATCACCACCCTCTTCAATTACTTCGTCCTGATCAACAAAGGCGGGAAATTTATTGGGAATAATATAAATATGTTCTGTCTCACAGCCGGGAATTTTTGTTTTATAGGCTGCCCCCTTGGGAGGACAAAATGGGCAATTCTCTTTTACTTGGGTCTTAGCTTCTCGCTTGTCAACCACAAAATCTTCCGGCCGCTTAGCCCGCTCCGGTGAAATAACAACCCAATCTCCGGTGATAATATTTTGCCTTAATTTAGGCAAAGCCCCTCCTATTTTTCTATTTCGATTTTTATTTTTTTGGCAAATTTTGCTGCGCCCGAAGCACAAATGGCCACCCCCAAAGCATCGGCCGTATCGTCAATTTTTGGCCCTTCTTTAAGCTTGAGTATCGTTTTGACCATCTCTGCCACTTGTTTTTTATCAGCC
Organism: Candidatus Berkelbacteria bacterium; assembly: GCA_026397195.1. Taxonomy (GTDB): domain Bacteria; phylum Patescibacteriota; class UBA1384; order JAHJRZ01; family JAHJRZ01; genus JAHJRZ01. Next base: position 3,154 of record JAPLVI010000083.1, read on the forward strand.
CGGCCATAGCCTGTGACTGCTTCCTTTATTTGCATTGGTGTATATTCGGCAATTTCTGTTTTATTAATGCTTGCTGCAAGCAGAATAACACCACGAGCTTCGCTCACTGCCATGGCGGTGGTCACATTACGGCAAAAAAACAATCTTTCAATGGCAATCAAATCAGGTTTCTCACTTATTATTATAGCAGAAATCTGGCGGAAAATATGCTCTAATCTTTTTTCAGGCGAAGTGGCCTGATGGGTCTTGATTAAGCCAAAACCCAAACTTTCAACTTTATCTTCGTTGCTTGCGACTAATCCCCAACCTATCCTGGCTGTACCTGGATCAATTCCTAGAATCTTCATGTTATTTCTTTTAGCATCTCTTCTTTTATATCAAAATTAGTACTTATGTCGTCAACATCTTCATATTCTTCAAGCTCATTGAGGAGACTTAATATTTTTTTAGCTGTTTCGATATCAGTAACTTCTAATAGCTCTTTTGCCTCCAAAACAAGTTTAACTGACTCAATAGCTATACCTTTTTCTTCAAAAAATTTCTTCACCTTGCCTAAGTCAGCCGCAAAAGTATAAATGAGAAACCCATTATCTAGATCGGTAAAATCGTCTGCTCCACTTTCAATAATTAATTCTTCAAGTGATTCTTTCGTCACTGGCTGGTTAGCCATCGGGGCGAGCTTGATCTCGCCTTTGGGTGAGAAAAGATAAGCGACCGAACCGGAGTCTGCCATCTTGGCATTATGTTTTTGAAGGATACCTTTAATTTCCGAGAGGCTGCGATTTTTATTATCCGTAATAACTTTGATAAGCAAGGCAATTCCACCCGGGCCATAAGCCTCAATTTTCATTTCTTCTATTTCTGCTCCGGCGATTTCGCCAGTTCCGCGTTTGATGGCGCGTTCGATGTTGTCATGGGGCATATTAGCTGCTTTGGCTTGATCAATTGCCATTTTAAGCGTCGCATTCATCAATGGATTGCCACCATTTTTAGCCGCAATGGTGATATTTTTGCCCAATCGCGAAAAAAGCTTGCCCCGGCGGGCATCTTTTATTCCTTTTTTATATTTAATCTGCGACCACTTATTATGACCGGACATAATCAAATTTACCTAATTTTACCTAATCTTAGCGCATAAAAAACAGATTGACAAGCTTTTTCTCTTTAACCTATTTAGCTATTGACAACAAGGGTATTGTGTGATATAATACCCTTGTTTCTGGTCAACCTGTTCCGATCCCTATGCCCTGATGGGCTACTGGAGGCTATCAGATGAGACTCGCCCTGACGGTCGTACTTTTCACCATCGTCTTCTGCGCGCCGGCTCTGGCCGACCGCAAGACCCCTCCGCCTGCCTACGACCCCAGCATGTCCTCAACGACGGTCACCGACCTTCGGGGAGCCACAGTCTACACCTCGGTCGCTGGTTTCAGAGGCTTCTACTATCAGCCCCAGCTCGACACGCTCACCTCTGCCTTCGTAGAGTCACTGGGCGGCGTGCCGACCCTGGACAAGAACGGCGCCCAGATCGTCGCGGTCTCCGAGGCCACCTGTGGCATGGTCCGCGGGTCGAGCGCCAACCTCAGTATCGGTTCGTGGAACCGGAGAGCAGGCGTTCACTTGGCCAGCAAGGAATTCACCGTCACGGTGACGGTGACCTGCTACGCGGTCAAGCTCGTCCCCTACAATCCCTATAATCCCCAGGCTGGCATGAAACCCATCTTGGCAGAGAAGGTTGCTGGCCCGTTCGTCGGGACTGGTCGGGCGAACGCCGCCATCGATTCCGGACTCTGCGTCAACAACTACACTCGCCGAGGCGGCTTCAGCCTCAACCTGAACACGGGACAGGGGACCTATGGAGGCGACAACGACCTCCAAGGCAGGGCTCTCACCGCCGCTTTCCGCAACTTGAGGCCCTTCACCCTCTATCCCAACGCTCCGTTCTGACCGCCCCAACCAACGGGCAACACCATCGACACACGCCGAGGTGCGTGGATGACAAGTATGGCCAACGGCCACAACTATCACCCACAATGCACCTCGGCGTCGTCATTTTTATCTATCTTTGGGTCTCAATTTTATAAGAGTCTTTATCAATAATTGCCTTAATTGTTCCTCTTTCATCAGTTCTATAAACTTTTATCCCTAGTTTGCCTAAAATATCCAAAGTATCCTGGTCCGGATGACCATATCTATTTTTCGCGCCAACGGAAATTACTGAGATATCAGGCCTAAAGGTCTCTAAGAACTTTTGCGAAATGCCGTTTTTTGAGCCGTGATGCGGTTGTTTTAAAATCTCTATTTTTATTCCTGGGTTCTCGTCAGCGATTCTATCTAAAACTGGCGTTTCAGCATCTCCGGTCAAGACAACATCAATATTTCCCCAATCAAGAAAATTGATGATTGAGGTATTATTTGTGTTCTCTATCTTCTGGTCTTTTAAATTCTCTTCTGGCCACATAAAATTAAGCTCAATTCCTTCACCTAAATCAACCTTATCTCCTTTTTTGGCGATTGTATCTTTAATTTTTTTATCGTCAATCAATTTTCGCCATTCGGCGTAAGCTTTATTATCATTTGTAACTCCTGTTTCCATTACCTCATCAACCCGGTAATTCCTTAAAATCTCAACTAAACCATTAATATGGTCAGCATCGGGATGAGTCAAAATGATAAGTTCAATTTTATGATCTGTAAAAGGCAGGGTTTCGCCGAGCTTCTCTAAAACTTGCTTTCCTGGCCCGCCATCAATTAAAACTTCACCTTTGGGCGCCTGAATTAGAATCGCATCTCCTTGACCAACATCAAAAAAATTGACAGTCAACTTCTGCTCTGCGCCTCGGGTATAAATAAGAGAAAGCCAGACTAAAAAAGCGATAATGGCCAAAGAGCCTAAAAGAGAAAAGGCAATTCTTTTTTTTCGCACCATATTATCTAATTCTTGAGGCCCCATTTTTGATAATTATTTTCCTATTAAGCAAGGAAGCGCTAATTATTATTAAAATATAAATCAGTATTGTCAGGATTATCGGAAATTTATTGACCTCGATTGAAGCGAAAGGGATTTTCGAAGTGAGTTTAACCACCACTATCATATATTTAAGAAAGAAAAAGGGAAAGTAGGCAAAGATTTCACCTAAAAACTTTGAAATCATACCTAAAATTGCAGCCACAAAACCTAAAAACATGGTCAAAGGGATAAAAGGCAAAATAAGAATATTAGAAAGTGGTGCAATTAAACTTACTCGCGAAAAACTATAAAGAATTAATGGGAAAGCAAAAATTTGAGCGGAAAGAGTTTCAATTAGCGGAGCTTTGATTGCTGATGGGGTTTTGGCTAATTTTCCTTTTTCGAATTTTTTGATGATTAAAGGTGACAACAGAACTAATCCTGAAATTGAAAGAAAAGAAAGGGCAAACCCCAAATCATAACGCAGAATCAAGGGATTAAACAAAATCATCACAAAAGCGGTAAGGACTAAAATGTTAATCGATTTAGCATATCTTCCCAAAAGCGGAGCTGCTAAAACAAGTATCACCATAATTGCCGCGCGGACTACGGAAGAAGATGCACCAGTCATGA
>JAPLVI010000149.1 GCA_026397195.1 Candidatus Berkelbacteria bacterium
AAAGCCTCAACCACTTTTCCTTTAAGAATAATTTTTTCTCTAGGATCTGGGGTTTCGACATTCATTTTTTCCGAATTTTGATTACTTTTCGCTTCCTCCATTACACTTGAATAATTTTATACTATATCTTATTAATAGTCAAGGGAATATTCACATTTGTATTTTATGTTAATTTTTCTAAAATATATCTTAAATTTTAGTTAAAATCTCATTACCATTCTCAGTTATTACAATTGTGTGTTCAAAATGGGCTGAGAGACTAGAATCCTTAGTTTTCACCCGCCAACCATCGATTGCTGTTTCGACTTCACGACTTCCCATATTTATTATTGGCTCTATGGCTAAAACCATTCCCGGCTTTAACACTTCACCCTTTCCTTTAACGCCAAAATTAGGAATTGTCGGCTCTTCATGGAGCTTGGAACCGACACCATGACCTGATAATTCACGCACGATACTAAATTTACGCTCCTCGACAAATTTTTGAATCACTTCACCTAAATGACCAATCGTATTTCCGGGTTTAGCAACTTCAATTGCTTTTTCTAATGCTCCCTTGGCTGTATCTAAAAAAAATAATGTTTTTTTATCAATATTTCCAACCGGAACAGTTACAGCCATATCCGTATGCAAGCCTTTATATAATAATCCGGCATCTATTCCAACAATATCGCCTTGTCTAAATTTCTCTTTTGTAGGCGCGCTATGAACTACCTCATCATTAATTGAGATACAGGTTGAGGAAGGAAAACCTTCATGATTTAAAAACGATGGCTTCCCACCTTCTTTTATCATTAAATCGTAGGCTAATTTATCTACATCGATAGCCGATTTTTTCTCCTGAATATTGTTTCCAAGAATCTTAACAATCTGGGCTAATTTTTTTCCCCCTTCTTTTAAAATTAGGATTTCTTTTTTTGAGTAAATTCTCGGCATTTTTTCATCTTTTTTGGCACAAGGCCATTGTTAATATGAACTACCATGGGCTTACGTCCATGGTATCCTCGGCCTGACGCCTCGGCCAGTTCGACATCTCCTCCGCTCACTTCGTTCGCTGCGGGCTGGCCTGTATCCACGGGCTTACGCCCGTGGTGTTAAGCCAGAGATGATAAAAGGGTTCTCACGAACATAAGTCTGTGATAATTCATATGCCAATTTTCTTTAAACCATCAATAACACTCTTATGTACTTCAGGAACGGTCGGCATACCATCAATTTTAACAATTTTTCCTTGTTCTTCTAAATATTTCATCATTGGTTCCGTCTTCTCGTGGTATTCTAAAAGTCGCTTTTTAATAATTTTCTCCTTATCATCAGATCGGGTGATTAGTTTTGCCCCGCACTTATCGCAATTTTCCTTGGTTAGTGATTCAGGATAAGGAGGCTCATACCCATCCACCGGACAAATTTTTCTAGCGAGTAACCTTTTAATTGCTTCGTCATCGGGTAAATCGATATAAACTGTAATGATTTTGAAGCCATATTCTTGGGCAAGAGCGACAATTTCAGTAGCCTGATTTTTATTTCTAGGTACTCCATCTAAAATAATACCTAGGCTCCCCTCAAATTTATACTTTATCACTCGCATCACAATTTCATCTGGCACTAGCTTTCCCTCGGCGATACATTTTTCAATTTTTTCCTTGTCTTCAAGATTAAGTTTTGCGTATTCCTTCAAGGTAGGGCTCATTTCGGCATAAACATAATCTAATTCATCAGCTAAAAGTTTGCCCTGGGTCCCTTTGCCCGAGCCCTGAGGACCCATAATGAGAATTAAAAAGTTTTCCATGTTTTTAGCTTATAGCTGATAGCTTGTAGGGATTAGGGCTACTAAAACCTAAAAGCTAATGACCTTTCTATTATATTTTTCTTAATATTCCTATTGGCGTCATTTCTCTCGATTGACCCAATGGGTTGTCAATCATAATTGAGGTTATTTTGTTAGTGTCAAGTTTTTTATCGCTTCTCCCTACAAGACGTCCACCATAATCATTTATATCAACGATACCAACTTTAACACTTTTGTCTATGATATTAGCTATCTCTTCGCATAATTCATCAGCATAAATTGGTCCTTTTGAAACATATTTATTATAGGGAGGCATAACATATTCCGCTGCTCCATCAATCAAAGCCGCTTTCTCGCCGGCAACATGATAAAAAACTCCTTTAATACCAAATGGTTTGGTCACCGCTGCACAAACGGCAGCCAGTATAATTCTTGGTACACCACATTCCTCAATCGCCAGCTGAAAAGTTTGAGGAGATGAAATGCCTATGCCTTTATTGGACTTGGAAACATAACGGACCAAAAAACTAGCAAGAGGAGACACCTTAACCGAATCAATATGATATGCCCGACCTTGAGCAACAGCCGTAGCTTTCTCAGAAAAAACAACAATATCGCCAGGTTTTATATGCTTTTTAGCGTAACTGACAACAAATTTCACCATGTCATCACCTGGTTTTACGAGACGAGTATGAATAGGCAAACGTGCATATTTTTCTTTTCCAACTTTAATAGATAAGGGCTTGCCTTTGTTTGGTTTCAAATCTTCCATGTCTATATTATATCATCAAATAGGTCTAAATTATCAATTTAAAATCCGCGAAATAACAGGTTGAAAGAGACAACAAAACATTTTTTTTATTAGAAATTATCGTAACTTCTGGTAGCAAGCATGGCATTAAGCTGTCGCGAGGTTTCAAGAATGACGGAGACAATAATCAAGATTCCCGTGCCACCTAGAACTAAAGTAGTGATATGAGTGATAGCCTGAACAATAAATGGTAAAACAGCAATTAAGCCTAGGAACATCGAACCGGTTAAAGTAACCCGATTTAAAATCTTTTTAAGATAGGAGATGGTTTGGGAACCAGGCCTGATTCCAGGAACAAAACCACCCTGCTTTTGAAGATTTTCGGCAATCCGATTTGGGTCAAAAACAATAGCCGTATAAAAATAGGTAAAGAAAACAACTAAAACGAAATAGGCCGCTCCATAAAAAGTATTGTTTTGAAATAATAAAACTAATTTATGAGAAATACTAGCTAACCAATTGACTGTTGAAGTTTCAAAGAATCGAGCAATGGTTGCAGGAAAAACAAGAAGAGCAAGAGCAAAAATAATTGGAATAACACCCGCCTGATTAACCCGTAAAGGCAGGTGAGTGTCAGCACCGCCATACATCTTCATACCGCGCACTCTTTTGGCATAAGAGACAGGAATATTTCGTTGGCCTTCATTTATTAAGACAATAAACCCAACCGCTAAAACGGCGATTATGAGGAAAACAACTAATCCGATCAAACGACCCGTATCTAAACCTCCCTCATAGATCAAGGCGAGAGTGTTTTTAGCCATATTGGGAAGCCCTGCAATAATGCCCAAGGCGATAATAAGTGACATACCATTGCCAATGCCTGATTCAGATATTAGCTCTCCTAACCACATCAAAAGGATAGTGCCGCCGGTAACAACAACAATGGCAACGATCATGTCCATGCCGTTAATGCTAAAAGATAAGCCCTGGGTTGCTCCAGCTTTACCCAAAATATGAATCATGCCATAAGCCTGGACCGCTGCCATAGGTACAGTCAGATATCGAGTATATTGGTTTAATTTACGTTGGCCGTATTCGCCTTCTTTTTGTAGATTTTCAAGGGCGGGAATAACATGGCCTAAAAGCTGCATAATGATTGAAGCCGTAATATAAGGTCCAACACCCATCAGAATAATGGAGAAATTTGACATCGTTCCGCCAGAAAACATATTCAAGAAGCCAAAGATTTGATTATTTTGAAAGAATTCTCGTAAGGTTTCAAGATCAACCCCCGGCAAAGGAATATGAGCTAGGATTCGTACTAAAATTAAAAGCGCCAAGGTAATTAATATCTTCAGTCTCAGATCTGGTAGTTTAAAAATGAGTTTAAATTTCTCAATTGCCTGCTCCATAAAAATTTATTTTTTCTTTTTAATAATTACTCCGCCTGCTTTTTTAATTAACTCTTCAGCTGATTCAGAAAGAGGAACAAACTTAAAAATTAGCTTGCGCCTTAAAAATTTTCCCGCTACAATCTTGATTTTATCTTTTTTATTCTTGATTAACCCCTTTTCTTTAAGTGAACCAATAGTCACACTCTCGCCAGCTTTAAAATTATCGGCAATAATCTTCAAAGATATATTCTTAGCGGCAATGTTTTTATGACGGTAAAATCCCCGAAATTTAGGCAGACGCTGCTTTAGAGGCGTCTGTCCGCCTTCAAAACCGACCGGAATCGTATTCCCAGATCTTGATTTTTGACCTTTGGAACCACGTCCAGAAGTTTTTCCTTGGCCAGCAGAAATTCCGCGTCCAACGCGTTTTCTTAATTTCACGATCTTTTTAAGTTTATTTAAGCTTATCATATTCTTTATCATCTCTGGCTTACCACCACCGACGTAAGCCCGTGGATACAAGCCAGCCCCAAGCGTTCGAAGTGAGCGGAGGAGATGTCGAACTGGCCGAGGCGTCAGGCCGAGGATACCCCCGCCTCTGGCGGGGGTAGTTCATTTTTTGATTTCAACTTTTTTATTTTTGGGGTTTTTTCCTTCTCAACACGGCTTATGTTTTTGAGGTTATATAAAAGCGAAAGTTTTTTAAGTGCTAAATAAGTCGCCCTGATATTATTAATTTTATTAGCTGATCCCATAATTTTTGAAAGAAGATTCTTTATCCCAGCTAATTCAACCACCACTCTAACCGATCCACCCGCAATAACACCCGTACCAGCCGAAGCAGGGAGAAGACGAACATGCGCACCGCGATATTTATATTCCATTGGGAAAGGAATTGATTCTTCAATAATTGGGGTTGTAATTAAATTTTTTCTGGCTTTGGCTTTTGCCTTATTTACTGCAATTAATACTTCATTTGCTTTATCTACGCCAATGCCAACCCGGCCATTCCGGTCACCAATGACTACCGCTGCTCGAAATCTAATTCTGCGGCCACCTCTTACTGTTCGAGCAACTCTGGCAATTTCGATGACTTCTTCATCAAATTCCTTATCTCTTTCTTCTTCACTTTTCAAACCGATTTTCTTTTCTTCCATAATTAAAACTTTAATCCTTTTTCTCTGGCAGCATCACTTAAAATTTTGATTAAACCAGTATATTTATAACCACCTCGGTCAAAAACAACTTCGGTTATTTTTTTAGCCTTACACTTTTTGGCAACATCTTCACCAACTGCTTTGGCTTTTTCAAGCATTTTTCCTTTTTTTGCTTTTAAATCACTTGAAGCAACAATAGTTTTTCCTTGTTCATCATTTATTACTTGGGCATAAATATGCCGATTTGATTTGAAAACACAAAGTCTTGGTCGACTTTTTGTACCAAATATTTTTTTACGAATTCTCGTTTTTCGAATTTTTCTTTTAATATTTCTTGTTTGCATGTTTGTAATTTTGATGCGAATCCGATTCGAATCTACGATGCGAATTTATTCGAATATATTAGCAGGTTAATTCGCATCGGATTAGCATTTTATTCTATTTAACTACTTCTTCTTCGGTCTTTAAGGCAGCTTTACCAACTTTACGCCGAATAACTTCATTTGCGTATTTAAATCCTTTCCCTTTGTATGGTTCTGCTCGTTTTAAATCATGAATATAGGCCGCAAATTGTCCAACTTTTTCGCAATCAATCCCAGATATAGCCATCTCGTTTTTCTTTATTTCAATCTCAATTCCTTCTGGTTTTTTAATTTTAACTGGATGAGAATATCCAAGGGTTAGGACTAAATTATCACCTTCAACTTGGGCAGTGTAGCCGACTCCAAAAAGTTCAAGTCTCTTTCTAAATCCTTTATTTACACCTTTTATTATATTAGCAATAGTGGCTCTGGTAAGGCCATAAATTATCCGATCTTGTTTTCTTTTACGAGATGAAATGACATTTAGCTTATCACCTTCTTTTTCTACCTTAACCCCACGAGGAAGACTATAATCAACCTCTCCTTTGGATCCCTTAAACTTCAAGACTTTATCTTGAATTTTAATTTCGATGCCTCCGGGAATTTTAATTGGTTTTTTTCCAAGTCGTGACATATTGTTTTAATCGCTAATCAATCGCGAATTATGCTCGCAAATAATCGCAAATTTTTTATTATTATTCGCATATATTCGTGATGTAATTCGCATCGGATTCGCATTTGACATATTAATATACCTTTAAAAGTAATTCACCGCCAATATTCTTTTTCTTTGCTTCTTCAGTGGTCATAATTCCTTGAGATGTAGAAATGATAGTTGAACCATAATCTTTTTTACTTTTAGAAAATGGCAACACTGCTTTAAATTCCGAGGGTTTAGCATAAATTCGCTGTCCAGGCTTTGATATTCTTTTAATATAATTTACGGCTGGAGAATCATTTTGGTATAAAAGCCTGACGGCGAGCATTTTCTTTCCATCTTTATCAAGGATACGTACATTTTTAATATAATTTTCCTTTTTCAAAACATCTAATATTCTTTCCTTTTCTTTAGAATAAGGAAGATATACGCGAGATTTACCTGCTTTATAGCCGTTTTGAATAATTACAATTAAATTTGAAATTGAATCTATGTTCATATTACCAACTTGATTTATGTACTCCGGGGATTAGTCCTTTTGAGGCTCTTTCGCGAAAACAGATACGGCACATTTTGAACTGACGCAAATAACCATGGCGACGACCGCAAATTTTACAGCGATTATAACCCCTTGATTTAAATTTAGGTTTTCGGTTCGATTTAACAACTAATGCGGTTCTAGCCATAATTATTTTACCTCCTCTATTTTCTCTACCTTTGTTTCTGATTCCTTATTCTTTTTTTCCCTAGTTTCCTGCATTTTTTCGAGTGTTTCAACTTCTTTTTTGCGTTTTTCATCAGAAACAACTGCTCCCAAAGCTCTCATTAAGGCTTTGGCTTCTTCTCTATCTTTGGCGGTAGTTACAATGGTTATACCTAATCCATGTAATTTTTCAACCTCCTCCATTTTTATTTCCGGGAAAGCGATATGTTCTTTAATTCCAATTGAAAGATTTCCATTGTTATCAATAGAATAAGAGGGAATTCCGCGAAAATCACGAATGCGTGGTAATACAATATTAATTAATTTATCAACAAAATCATACATCCGTTTTCCCCTTAAAGTGACCATGTAAGCAATGGTCTGGCCTAGTCTAATCTTGAAATTAGAAATTGCCTTTTTTGCTTTTAGGGCTTGAGGTTTTTGACCAGTAATCGCTGAGAGGGTTTTTATTCTAGTTAAAGTTTCATTTTTATCAAAACGCGCCTCTGAAAGTCCAATTGAAACGATTACCTTTTCAAGACGCGGCAAATCTAGCTTATTTTCAATTTTGAGCTTATTCATAAGCTCTAACGTTGACTTCTCTTTGTAAAATTTTTTTAAACTCATACTTAAATTTGATCACCACACTTTTTGCAGATTCTGACTTTGTTATCTTTTGTCACCTTATAGCCAATCCGGGTTGGTTTCGAGCAATGGGGACAAACAAGGGTTACATTTTCAACTGCCATCGGCATGGTGATATCAATTATTCCACCTTTGGGATTTTTCTTGGTCGGTTTACCGTGTTTTTTATAAATATTAATACCAGAAACTACAACTTTACCACTCTTTTTTATTACTCTTTCAACTTTACCAGATTTGCCGATATCTTTTCCTTTGTTAATTATAACCTTATCTTTTGTTCTTATTTTCATACCACCTCCCGAGCCAACGAGACGATCTTGTTAAAGCCGAATTTTTTAAGCACTCTGGGCACTGGGCCGAAAATGCGCGTACCTTTGATATTATTTCCTTCGTCTAAGATAACGGCGGCGTTATCGGAAAATCGCAAATATGTGCCGTCGTCCATTCGCGTTTCTTTGCGCGTACGCAAAACTAAAGCGTGGACGACCTCTTTCTTTTTCACTCCTCCGCCCGGTGTTGCCTCAATCGTTGAGGCGGAGACGAGGCCGCCGATACGGGCGTATCTCCTTCGGGAATCGCCTAATACCGTAATCACCCGGATCCTTTTGGCGCCGGAGTTATCAGCTACGTTCATAATTGTGCCTGCTTGAACCATAAAATTTAATTTAAAACATCAATTATTTTCCAGCTTTTGGTTTTGGAGATTTTTCGGCACTCTTCAATTTCAACCCTATCTCCGACTTTGGCCAGATCTTTTTTATCATCAACCGCCATTCGCCGATGCGATTTGAATCTTTTATGATAATAAGGATGCTTGAGCAGCCGTTCGATTTCAACAATAGCCGTCTTTTGCATCTTCTTTCGCACCACTAAACCAACTCTTTTCTTGCGGTTGATTTTTTTAATTTTTGATTTATCTTTTTTCATATTATTTTACCCGTCTCGACACGGCGGTCGAG
>JAPLVI010000020.1 GCA_026397195.1 Candidatus Berkelbacteria bacterium
TATAAACTTATTATTTTTACCCAGCTTGGCTTTAAAAGTATGAATAATGAAGTAAGAACCGATCTCGTCAAAGGACGATCTGTCTCGGCTTAGCCGAGCCAAGACGGAACCGTGGTAAGGAAAAAAGATGCAAAAAGCAAGAATTGAGCCCATAATTAGCGAGAAATCAACAAGACTTGCAGGTTCAGGTTGGTACAGTTTTCATGTTCCGGTTCATTTAGGAAAAAGGGAAGCGGCAAGCATTATTGAAAATAATTTTAAAGTTAAAGTGGTAAAGATCAGGTCCTCAATGAAGCGCGCCAAAACAAGACGAACCGGAAAATCAATCGGTCGAACCAAACCCTTTAAAAAAGTTATGGTAAAACTTAAAAAAGGACAAAAAATAGATATCTTTGAAGTAGAGACATAAATTTATGCCTGCAAAAACCAAATTAATAAAACGTTATCGACCGACTACCTCATCTCGACGCCTTGCAAGTGTTTTAAGAATAAAACAAAAAAAAAGACCCAAGAAATCGCTTTTGGGAAAAATTTTAAAACGCTCAGGTCGCGATTCATTTGGTCATATCAGTGTCAGACACAGAGGTGGAGGCAATAAACGACTTTATCGTCTAGTTGATTTTCGACAGACAAGATTCGATGTACCCGCCACCATTGAAGCAATTGAATATGATCCCAATCGAAATGCCAGAATTCTTTTGATTAAATATGCTGATGGAAAATATTCTTATATTTTAGCTTATAAAGATGCTGAAATTGGTCATCAAATAATCACTTCAAATGAGAATGTGCCAATAAGAGCTGGCAACAGAACGAGACTTAAGAATATTCCTTTGGGAACAGAAGTTCATAATGTGGAAATACAGCCCAACGGTGGAGCCAAACTTTTCCGAGCGGCGGGGACATATGGAATAATTGAAGCAAAAGAAGAAAAATATATTAATTTACGTACACCATCTAAGGAAACCCGCATGGTATCAGCGAATTGTTTTGCTTCAATTGGTGCAATCGGAAATGCTGAATATTCATTGGTAAGGATCGGAAAAGCAGGACGAAATCGTCATCGAGGTATTCGACCAACGGTCAGAGGTGTCGTTATGTCTCCTCGGGCTCATCCTCACGGAGGCGGTGAAGGCAAGTCGCCGATTGGCTTAAAAAGCCCCAAAACATTTACCGGCAAGATTGCTCGAGGTGTCAGAACAAGACGCAAGCATAAATATTCAAATCAATTTATTGTTAAGAAGAGGAGAAAATAATGTCACGCAGCCTAAAAAAAGGACCTTATGTTGACGAAAGGATCTTAAAAAAAATTTCCGCCATACCAAAAGGCGATAAAACCGCCATTAAAATATGGAATCGGGCAGCGGTTATTACGCCTGAGATGGTAGGTTATACTTTTGGCATCCATAATGGCAAAGACCATATTAAAGTTATGATTGTTGAAGAAATGGTTGGTCACAGACTGGGTGAATTTGCGCCCACAAGAAAATTTATTAAACACGGCGGCAGAATGGCACGTGAAGAGCAAGCGCAGTTGCGCGCTACTGAAGCTGGTAAAACCCAAACACCTGAAGGCGAGGAAGAACCAGCCAAAACTGAAGCTTCAACTGAGGTGTAAGAATGAACTACCACGGACTTACGTCCGTGAGAATCCTTAAGCCTGACGTCTCGGCCAGTTCGATATTCGCAGTTTGTGACATGATTCTTTGCAGAAATTAATAATGGTTTTTTTCACAAGATAATTATCTTACTCATTAAGTCAGACAACGTTCGCTACGGGCTGGCCTGTATCCCCGCCAGAGGCGGGGTCTTATGCCAGAAATGATAATATGATATACAAAATTACAACTAAATATTTACGAATTTCTCCGCGAAAAATGAGATTTATTTCTCCTCAACTTCAAGGAAAAAATGTCAACCTTGCCCTTGAAATTTTAGAATTACGAAGAGAAAAGGCATCGAGACTAATTCTAAAAAGCCT